>JAPLEI010000162.1 GCA_026391195.1 Bacteroidota bacterium
CGGCTGTCCGACAAATTTTTTAACTTCGCTCATCGTAATGTTTAGTTGTGGTAAACCAAACTTAACGATTATGGGCGGTTCTTAGGAACTGCCCTTTTTTATTCTAGTTTTATTTTAATTTAGTCGGACAATAGTGATAAAGTTTAAATTAATACAAAGGCAAGGCTTGTACTGTTAGCAAATTGTTATAAGGCGGGGGGGGAAAGGATAAAGTTAATAAAAAAATCAATTCTCTATTCGGTAGCTGGTAATTTTTCTACCATCACCAATTCGTTTAACTGAACGTTTAAAGGAAGCTGTCCAACTTGAACAATCGCTCTTTTGCCCCGAATCTCCTTAACAGTTCCTACCTGATAATTTTTAATCAGCTTTACCAGACTTCCGGGAACAATTTCAGATTGTTGAACTTCCCGATACTGCTTATTTACCTTATTGGCCATTTTATTTACCACAATGGCCTCTTTTTTCTTGAACAACAAATCCCGCAGATGTTGAATTACTTCCTGCTTATTTTCCGTTTTTTTATAGTCAAGTACAATCTGCCGTAATTTTCGCTCCATATCTTTTAAATAGGCAATCTGCTCAGTTGATATGCGATTTTGCTCGCGCATCCGATCCATTTCCTGCCGGTGCTTCTCTTTATTAAGTACCGTATCCATCTGTTTTTTCAACTGCTCGTTTTCGCGGATTAATTTTTGCAAACTGGCTCGCTCCTGCTGAACTGCTTGTAAATCCTTCTCCGTGCTGTTAAGCAATTTATCAAGACTAAAATGGTTTTCATCTACCAGTTTTCGGGCTTTCTTAATCAAATGCATGGGCAACCCAATTCTTTCGGCTATGGCAAATGTGTAGGAGCTGCCGGGCTTTCCCAGCACCAGTTGATAGAGGGGCTGCAGATACACTTCATCAAACTGCATGGCCCCATTCAAAATTCCGCGGGTATGGTTGGCCATTACTTTTAAGTTCAGGTAATGGGTGGTAACAATACCCAACGCATGTTTATGGGAAAGCTCCTCCATAATTACTTCAGCAAAAGCACCTCCCAAACTGGGGTCGCTCCCACTTCCCAGCTCGTCAATGAAAAACAGGGTTTTCCCATTTGCATTTTCCATGAAGTATTTCATGTGCTGTAAGTGACTGGAATAGGTGCTCAGTTCAAATTCCAGATTCTGAGTATCGCCCATATGAATAAACAACTGCTTAAAAATGCCCATTTCACTATCCGGATGCACCGGAACGAGTAATCCGCTTTGTACCATCAGTTGCAATAAACCCACCGTTTTCATGGTAACGGTTTTTCCACCTGCATTGGGGCCGCTGATTACCAATATGCGTTGCTGATCGTTCAAACTAAGGTTCAGGGGGATTGTTTTTTTGGCGGCAGATTTGTTGTACAAGAAAAGCAGTGGATGGTATGCCTGTATCAAATTAAACTGAGCTTTATCCTGCACTACCGGCATTTGTGCATTCATGTCGAGGGCCAGCTTGGCTTTGGCACGGATAAAATCATACTCTCCCACCACTCGATAATACTGTTGCAATAATGGAGCATATACCGATAAAGTAGCCGTTAGTTCCCGAAAAATGCGCTGAATTTCTTGTCGCTCATCGTTTTCCAGTGCGTACAAATCGTTATTCAGCTCAATGGTTTCTTCGGGTTCGATAAAGGCAGTTTTTCTACTATCACTTTCGCCATGAAAAATGCCCTTCACCTGGCGCTTATGCTCCGAAAATACCGCCACCACGCGTCTGCCATTGCTGAAGCTCTCGTTTATATCTGCACTAAAACCGGCCTTTTGCAATTTGTTCACCACTTTTTCGAACAAACGACGGAGCTCCATCCGTTTCTTGTAAATCTGCATACGGATACGCTGCAGTTCGGAAGAAGCGGTATCTAACACAACTCCGGCAGTATCAATCACTTTTCGAATAGATTCTGGTATAATTTTTTCATCGTAACAATCCTTCAATACATCAGCCAATGCCGGAAAAGATTGGCGCCTTTCAGCATCCATCCAACGAAAAATTCCATGCAAACAATCACATAATTGAGCGATGATAAGCCATTGTTCTCCCACCAAAACAGCCCCGGGTATTCCCAATAATTTCAATTCCCTATGAAGCGATGCGGTAAAGTCATTGGGAAAATGTTGCTGCTGTTGCAATAGTAACAGGTATTCATACGATTGCCGAAGTTCCTGCAGGATGAAGTCTTTTTTGGTATGAATGCGCAACTGCTCGGCTCTTTCCTTTGCAAAGGGCGTGCGGGTATAGTTCGACAATAAAGCTTTAACTTTATCGAACTCCAATTGGGTAAATGCCGTTTCGGGGTATCCGCGCATCCTGTTTATTTTTGCCACGCAAAGGTACAATATGCGCAGCGGAATCGCTATTTGCGATTATTTACGGGCAGCTTTGTGAATAAGTATTATAGCATATCCGATTGAACCAAATGGTATTCGAATTGTTTATTCAATAAAACAGTATGTTCAGGAAAGCCCTTACCCTATTTTTTTCATCTCTTTGCCTAATTTCCTGTGCGCAGAAAAAACCTGCTACAACCCCTACAGCTATGACGAACACGCCCCCTCCCGGTGTAACAACCGATACGGTTTATTTTGGTGAAGGTTGCTTTTGGTGTACCGAAGCTTTTTTTCAGCGTTTAAAAGGGGTTTACTCAGTTGAAAGCGGATATGGAGGCGGATGGGTTGAAAATCCCTCTTATGAGCAGGTATGCGATAAAAATACCGGACACGTAGAATTGGCCCGTATTGTGTACAATCCTGCCGAAATCAGCTTCGACGAATTATTAGAAGTATTCTGGAAAACCCACGACCCAACCACCCTCAACCGGCAGGGTAATGATGTGGGACCTCAATATAAAAGCGTAATTTATTACCTCAACGAACAGCAAAAGCAAAAAGCAGAACAATATAAAGCTGCATTAGATAAAAGTGGGGCCTGGGAACATCCAATTGTTACTACCATAGAACCTTTTAAAAATTACTACCCGGCCGAGCAATATCACCAAAACTATTATAACGACAATACCAACCAGGGTTACTGCCGTTTTGTAATTGCTCCTAAGCTCGAAAAATTCGAAAAAGTATTTAAAGAAAAGCTAAAGAAACACGAATAGCATTTTTCAATTGCCAGAAAGAGATAGTTCCTGAAAAGATACCAACCAATTTCAGTATTTTTAATATATGAAAAAGTGGGTATTATTATGGCTGCTTAGTTCGGGAACCGCGCTAACAGCCAATGCGCAATTACTGGTAAATAAAGATAAATTTACGGCAGCTGATACCCTTCGGGGAAGCCTGAACCCACAACGAACCTGGTGGAATGTTTTGCGGTACAACATTACCGTACAGCCCGATTTTAAAACCCGTACCATTCGCGGGAACAATACCATTCTCTTTTCCATTGAGCAGCCGGTACAAACCATGCAAGTTGATTTGCAAGCACCCATGCAAATTGATAGCATCATCTGGAAGACGATAAAACCTACTGCCCTTTCGTTTTCCCGCCGGGGAAATATTGCCCTCGTTAATTGGCCCACAATACCAATTAACCTGAAAGAAACCAGCATTACCATTTATTTCAGCGGAAAGCCAGTAATTGCAGTTCGCCCACCCTGGGATGGAGGATGGATATGGACTAGAGACGAAAATGAAAATCCTTGGATCAGCGTTGCTTGTCAGGGCTTGGGAGCCAGTGTGTGGTATCCCTGCAAAGATCATCAAAGCGACGAGCCCGAGCGGGGAGCCACTTTGTCGATGATTATTCCGGAAAACCTAAATGGAGTGGCCAATGGAAGACTAATTCAAGAGAAGCCTTTTGAACCTGGCACTAAGTTGGTTACCTGGGAAGTTAAAAATCCGATCAACAGCTATAACCTGATTCCTTACATTGGAAAATATGTAAACTTCACGGATACGCTACAAGGAGAAAAAGGCGTTTTAGACCTCTCCTATTGGGTATTAGAAAACCACTTATCGGAAGCACGGGAACAATTTAAACAATCGAAAACCATGTTACGGGCCTTTGAATACTGGATGGGGCCCTACCCCTTTTATGATGACAGCTATAAGTTGGTAGAAGCCCCCCATTTAGGCATGGAACACCAAAGCGCCGTTGCTTATGGAAATAAGTTTATCAATGGTTATTTGGGTATGGACTTAAGCGGAACCGGATGGGGATTGAAGTGGGACTACATTATAATTCATGAAAGCGGACATGAATGGTTTGCAAATAACATCACCAGTAATGACATTGCAGATATGTGGATTCACGAGGGCTTTACTACTTACTCAGAAACCCTGTATACAGAATACTGGTATGGTAAGCAAGCTGGCAATGAATACAATTACGGATTGCGAAAAGGGATTGAAAATACAGAAGTGGTGGTGGGTCCCTATGGAGTTAACAAAGAAGGCAGCGGGGATATGTACCCGAAAGTGGCCAATATGATTCATACCTTGCGGCATTCGTTGAATGATGATGCTCTATTTAGGAAATACTTGAGAGACATGAATAAAACTTATTATCACAGTATAGTAGCATATGCCGACATTGAACAGTTTACCAGTAAATTTTGGGGGCGCTCGGTTACCCCTATTTTTCAGCAATACCTAAAAACCACCCAAATTCCCCAACTCAACCTGGCAATTGATGCCGATGAAAAAACATTGTATTATCGCTGGGATAATTGTGTAAGCGGATTTGATTTACCAATTTGGTTACCAACTAGCAAAAGTGATACTCGTTTGCCAGTAATAGACGTAAAATGGCAGCAAACCCGTTTTTCGGAGAAGATAGATAAGGCTAGGCTAAAGGAAATTGAAAAACTGTACTATTGCACTGTACAAATCTTGCCCGCCGTTACCGATGCAATAAGTAAAGAGGCATCCCAATAAAAACCGAATAATCCGCATTCATGGGAAATATCCGCAAACAAACCATTTTATCCAGCCTGTTGGTATACATAGGGTTTGGTATTGGTGCGGTAAATATGTGGTTATACTCATTGCAATCTGGCCCCTTTTCACTCGAACAGTTTGGCTTAACAAGAATATTTTTCGACTATGCGCAAAACATGCTGGCATTTGGTGCTTTGGGGGTAATTCCGGTGATTTACAAATTTTATCCCTATTACAAAGACAATCTTTCCGAAGAGAAAATGGATTTGATGACTTGGGGAATGATTTCTTCGCTGGGTGGCTTATTGTTGATACTTGCGCTGGGTTGGTATTTTGAGGGATATTTCACTCAGTTATATAGTGCCAAATCTGCCCTGGTTGTAGAACACTATGGCTGGATGATGCCTTTTGCCATGGGCATGCTATTATTCTCGGTGTTGGAGGGATTTAACTGGGCACTAGGCAAAAGTGTATTGTCGAATTTTCTTAAAGAATCCCTGCTGCGCATACTTACCTTTTTTTTAATTGTAGCTTTTTACCTAGGATGGATAAATTATCGCCAATTTATTCACCTCTTCTCGCTGCAGTTTCTGATCATATTTCTAGTGTTGCTGGTGTACCTGATTAGGGAAAAGAAAATTCATTTTCCACTTTCCATCAGTCGGGTAACCCGAAAATACTGGAAAAAAATGCTAGGTATGCAGGCGCTTACTTTTGGGGGTACCTGTGTAGCTTCTATTGCTGCCACCATAGATGTGTTTATTATTGCCGGATTTCAAAATCTGCAAGCAGTGAGCATTTTTGTGTTTGCCCAATATGCAGCCAACCTGATACAAGTACCGCAAAGGAGTATCCAAGCTGTATCCGCCGGTGTGCTCTCTCGTGCCTGGAAAGACAAAGACCTGAAAGAAATCAACCGCATCTACCAACGGTCGTGCATCAATTTACTGTTACTGGCTTTATTTATTTTTGGTAATATTTGGTTGAATGTATCGGATGCCATTCAGGTATTGCATATTAAAAATGAATATGCGCAAGGAATCACTGTTTTATTTGTGCTGGGCATGGTTCGCATCATAGATGCCGGTACGGGTTTAAATGCATTGGTGATAAACACTTCCACTTTTTGGAAATTTGATTTTTATAGCGGAGTAATTTTACTGGCATTTCGCCTCCCCCTAACCTATGTATTGATTCGTGAATATGGGATATTGGGTTCTGCCATTGCCGAATTGATTGCTTACAGTGTTTATAATTTTATTCGGTTCGAATTTTTACGTCGTAAATTTCATATGCAACCTTTCGACAAATTCACCCTTTATTCCATTTTATTGGCTATGGTTGCCTATGGCATCAGCTTTTTTATTACCCTGCCCTTGCAGGGATGGCCAGCCATTCTGGTTAGAATTTTTTTGTTTTCAGGGATGATGATTATAGGAATATTCTGGGGGAAGCTTACTCCCGATGCCCATCAATTATGGGAAGTTGCCAAAAAAAGATGGGAAGGCTTTAGAAATCCTACTGGGGAATAACCATTCGTCCTCCAGCTCTATAACGGGGTTTCCAATAGCTTTCATCCAAATCACTGATACTTACCCCATTGCTGGTAGAAGCGTGTACAAATTTATTATTGGTGAGATAAACGCCTACATGGGTAATGGCAGATCTTCTACCACGGGTATGAAAAAACACCAGATCACCTTCTTTCAATTCATCTTTTTCAATCAATTCAATCGAATTATACTGTTCCTGAGCCGTTCGGGGTAATGAAAGGCGATACACTTCGCGCGAAACCATCTGTGTAAATGCCGAGCAATCGATACAATTTTCGGTACTGCCCCCAAAACAATAGCGGGTACCCCACCACTTATCCATTAATTCTAATAGCGGCAAATTGGTTAATTTTTCTGCAATCACATCCAACAATATCGCATATTTCACTTGTAAAAATTCCGGTGGATTTTGTACCTGCAATAAATCATCGGAAACACGTAATCCGGTTTCAGCCATATGTTTACCCGAACCAAGGGGCGTCTGGGGAAGGTTTTTTATTGGGGTACCTCCGGCCGAACGGGTAGTAACCGGCGTAGCTCTTGTATTTCCAGATCCCTTAGCGGCTGTAGGAGGAATGGCGGCACTTGGGGCTGCTTTTACCGGCGGAGTGCTCACCGGCTTATTAAACAAGGGTTGCACCAGATGACAACCGGTACTGGTTAACCCTATACAAACTACCATCAGTAAAATACGGCTATTCATCATAAGTAGAACCCCGAAAATAATCATTGGCAACTATAGATGGGGCCAGTGCCCACTAAAATTAACCGATCCTTGGGTAATTAGGCAGGTTTTGTGGAAAAAAGCCCATCCCCCCACCCTCAGATTGTTCCGATATTTGTACACTTGCACAAAAAGTTGCCCGTTTTATCGAATGGGTATCTTTTTTAAAGCAAAAACACCTGAGGAATAGCTATGAGTACTTTTTCACACTTACATGTTCACACCCAATATTCTCTGCTAGATGGAGCTGCCTCAGTAAAAAAATTATTCAAAAAAGCAGCTGCCGATCAAATGCCTGCCATGGCTATTACCGATCATGGAAATATGTTCGGAGCTTTTGAATTTGTAAAAGAAGCCTGGAGTGATACCATTCAAACCGGAACAGACCAAAATGGCAATCCCATCAAAACACCCCGGGTAAAACCAATTGTGGGATGTGAATTTTATATGGTAAAAGACCGGCACCAAAAAACATTCACCAAAGAGGTGAAAGACGAACGGTATCACCAGGTATTACTTGCCAAAAATGCTACGGGCTACCAAAACCTTATTCAACTTACTTCGCTGGGCTATATGGAAGGGATGTACAGCAAATATCCCCGGATAGATAAGGAACTCTTGTTAAAACATCATGAGGGACTGATTGCCACCACCTGTTGCATTGGTGCCCATGTACCCCAAGCCATTTTACACCTGGGAGAAGAAGCTGCTGAAAAGGAATTCAAATGGTGGCTGGATATTTTTGGGGAAGATTACTATATCGAATTACAGCGACACCAAATGAAAGAGCAGGAACTCATCAACCAAACCCTGCTGAAGTTTTCAAAAAAACATAAGGTGCCGGTAATAGCTACCAATGATAGTCACTACGTTGACCAGGAAGATTATAATGCCCATGATATTTTGCTTTGCATCAATACCGGTGAAAAACAATCCACTCCTGGTTTTGATGATTTTGTAAATGATGATTTACAACTTAAAAACCGACGCTTCAAATTCCCCAACGACCAGTTTTATTTTAAGAGTTCGGAAGAAATGAGCCGCCTGTTCAGTGATATCCCTGAATCCATTGATAATACCAATGCCATTGTAGATAAGGTAGAAGTGCTGAATCTGAAAAAAGATATTCTGCTACCGGCCTTTCCACTGCCACCGGAATTTATAATTCATACAGATGCGAATCTGAATCAATTCGAATACCTGAAACACTTAACAGAAGAAGGCGCCCAAAAAAGATATAATAACATTACTCCCGAGATTAGGGAGCGCATAGATTTTGAATTGTTTACCATCCGAACGATGGGCTTTGCCGGATATTTTTTAATTGTAAGTGATTTTATTCGTGCAGGAAGAGAAATGGGTGTTTTTGTAGGCCCAGGCCGGGGATCTGCCGCAGGAAGTGTGGTTGCCTATTGTATTGGCATTACCAATATTGATCCGATAAAATACGACTTACTATTCGAAAGATTTTTGAATCCCGATAGAAAGAGCATGCCCGATATTGATACGGATTTTGACGATGAAGGTCGGCAAAAAGTGATTGATTATGTGGTTGACAAATACGGCAAAAATCAGGTAGCACAAATTGTTACTTATGGCACGATGGCAGCCAAAAGCAGTATCAAAGATGTGGCGCGCGTAATTGATTTACCCTTGGCTGAAAGTAATCTGCTAGCGAAACTGGTTCCAGATAAACCCGGAACTGAACTCCGCCGTGTGTTACATGCCCCACTCACCAAAAAAGAGGGAGAAGATTCACTGGAAGAAAAAGAATCTTATCAGGCTGATGATATAGAAAATATCAAAAAGCTCCGCGAAATCTATCGGGGCGATGATATCCGCGCTAAAGTATTAAAAGAGGCAGAGCGATTAGAAGGTACCGTTCGAAATACGGGTATCCACGCCGCCGGCATCATCATTGCGCCATCCGACCTAACCCTGCTAATTCCAGTGGCAACCGCTAAGGATTCTAAATTACTGGTAACACAAATTGAAGGAAAAGTAATTGAGGAAGCAGGCGTATTAAAAATGGACTTTCTTGGATTAAAAACCCTCTCCATTATTAAAAATGCCCTGGAGCTGATCAAACAAAATCATGGCATTGCCATCGATATTGATAATATTCCGCTGGATGATGAATTAACTTATCAATTATTTCAAAAGGGAAATGCCATTGCTGTTTTTCAATTTGAAGCCGCACATTTGGTGGGCATCTTTCGCGATATTAAGCCGACCGTTTTCGCAGACCTGATTGCACTCAATGCCCTGAACCGACCGGGCCCTATGCAATATATTCCAGAATATGTAAAAAGAAAGCACGGGAAACAATTAGTAAGCTACGACTTACCCGAAATGGAAGAATACCTGAAGGAAACCTATGGTATTACTATTTATCAAGAGCAGGTAATGTTGCTTTCCCAAAAAATTGCCGGATTCAGTAAAGGCAAGGCCGATGGGCTGAGAAAAGCGATGGGGAAAAAAGACCGCAAAGCCCTAGACCAACTGAAAGAAGCTTTCATGAAAGGGGCCCTGGAAAAAAACCATCCAAAAGATAAACTGGAAAAAATATGGACCGACTGGGAGTCATTTGCCGAATATGCCTTTAATAAATCGCACTCAACCTGCTATACTTTTGTTTCTTATCAAACTGCCTATTTAAAAGCGCATTATCCGGGCGAATTTATGTCGGCCGTGCTCAATAATGCCAAAAGCATTGAGAACATCACCTTCTTTATGGAAGAATGTAAGCGCATGGGTATAAAAGTATTGGGGCCAGACGTAAATGAATCTCTGAAAGGTTTTGCGGTAAACAAAAAAGGTGAAATCAGATTTGGACTAGGTGGATTGAAAGGCGCGGGAGATGCAGCAGTAGATCATATAATTGAAGAGCGACTGAAAAAAGGGCCCTATCCCAGCATTTTTGATTTTATGGAACGGGTAATTAAACAAGTAAATAAAAAGTCGCTCGAAAGTCTTGCTTATTCCGGTGCATTCGATTGTTTTACCACATTACACCGAGCACAATATTTTACCGTTCCGGAGGGAGAAAGATTATCCGGATTAGAAAAAATCATCAGCTATGGTCAGGCCAAACTGCAGTCAAGTGCCAGATCATCTAATACCTTATTTGGCGAGCTTACCACCTTTCAGGATGTTCCGTTGCCTAAAATATCATCCACCGAGCCCTGGAGCCTAACTGAGTTACTTGAATTTGAAAAAGAAGTAACCGGTATGTTCATGAGCGGGCATCCCCTAGATCATTTTAAATTCGAATTAACGCATTACGGTATTGTTCCGATGCAAGAGTTTATAGACTTCAGAGATACGATTCCCACCCAATCTAATCCTGGCAAAATGATACGGGTAGCTGGACTCGTAACCTCCGTGCAACATAAGGTTACCCGAACCGGCAAAAATTATGGGGTAGTGGTTATGGAAGATTACACCGGCAAAGCAGAATTTACCGTTTGGAGTGAAGAATACGTTAGGTTTCAGGCCTATTTTGAAAAGGGCAAAAAAATTGTACTCAATGGCAATTTCAGACCTCGCTACAAAGATGCTACGCAGTTTGAATGGAAAATCAATCAGGTGATGTTACTCGAATCGGTGATGGGCCAACTCACCCGTTCAGTAGATATCAACCTGCACCCAGCATCCGTTTCAGAAGAAGTGATCCAATTTGTAGAAACCAATGTGAAAAAATATCCCGGCAAATCGTCCATCAAATTCCATATAGTGGAACCTGCCGAAAATATTAAAATAACCCTCCGCTCCTTCGATTTCGGATTCCAAATGAACGATGAAATGGCCGATTATCTGCTTCAGCAGCCCGATTTTGGCATCCATATAGCCATGGTAGGTCAGTAATTCCGGTTTCCATGACTGTCAGTTCAACCGACGGGTTGTCATTAATCACATTCGTGGAAAAGTCAAAACTGCAGGAAATATCCTTTGGATGTATATTTGATACCTTTCTATAAACAAGTAAATATTTTAATTTTTCATTTATAAAACAACCACAATGGCTTTAGAATTAACAGATGCAAATTTTCAAACAGCAGTGCTGGACAGCGATAAATTAACCGTAGTAGATTTTTGGGCAGAATGGTGTGGACCCTGCCGGGCTATCGGACCCGTAATTGAGGAATTGTCGGTACAGTACAAAGATCAGGTGAATGTAGGCAAAGTGAATGTAGACCACAATCCAGGCCTTAGCGTGAATTATGGAATAACTTCTATTCCGGCTATTTTATTTATCAAAGGCGGACAAATTGTTGACAAGCAAATTGGTGCAGTTCCCAAATCTGTTTTAGAGAAAAAGATTCAGGCACATTTATAATACAACCTGCCTATTTAATTCAAAAGCCATGCCCTATAAAGTGTATGGCTTTTTTTATACCCCGGCAACCCAGCCCTGCGGGATGTATTACGTAAGCAGATAAGTAGTAACTTACCGCATTAAATCATTATCAAATTGTTACGTATGCCCATTCGTTTCCGATTGATTGTTATGAATTTTCTGGAGTTTTTTGTGTGGGGTTCTTGGCTGATATCCCTGGGTGGGTATATGATTGTTCAACTTCAATTTACGGGTGGCCAGGTAGGTGCTGTATATGCTACCATGGGTATTGCATCTTTATTTATGCCTGCATTGATGGGTATTGTGGCAGACCGATGGTTAAATGCCGAAAGGGTATTCGGAACGTTACATATTATCGGAGCATTATTATTGCTTTGGGCTTCTACCATTACTTCCGTGAACCAATATCCCCTTTTCTACCTCATTATGCTGTTTAATTCGATGGCATTTATGCCCACAATTGCCTTGAATAATACCGTTTCATATATCGTTTTAGACTTCCCCCCTATTCGGGTTTGGGGTACCATTGGTTTTATTGCGGCCATGTGGCTGGTAGATTTTCTGGGTTTCACGAAAAGTCCAATGCAACTTTACGTGAGCGCAGGGTCGGGATTATTATTAGGCATCTATGCATTTACCATGCCTGCGTGTAAACCGGTACCTAATACCGAGAAAAAAAACTGGATGCAAGCACTTGGTCTGGATGCATTTGTATTATTTAAGCAGCAAAAAATGCTGGTATTTTTTATTTTCGCACTCCTGCTGGGGGCAGCTCTGCAAATTACCAACGCTTTTGGAGGAGCATTTCTGGATGATTTTAAAACAACTTATCCCGATTCATTTGGGGTTCAGCATCCCAATCTTTTATTATCGATATCCCAGATTTCAGAAACCCTGTTTATTTTA
>JAPLEI010000085.1 GCA_026391195.1 Bacteroidota bacterium
ACCAGCTGAAATAACGATAGTAGTACCCATAGTGGCAGGTGTAATCAAATCGATTAGTTTTTCTACATGCGCTTTTTGCAGATTTCTGCGATAAGCATCTATAGATTTACCTCCTGATAATTCACTCCACACCCCTTTTCTTACATCTTCCATCAATTCATCTGCTCGGTAAGTAGCAGCTCCAAAACGATTGGAAGCTCCCACCAGGCGATACAAACGCTGTGCATCCAATAAGTTATTCAAAACAGAGGTTTGCAAAGATTGAACTCTCTCCAGCGTGGTAGGTGCAGCAATCTTATTCAGGATATTTTTATCCAGCAACCAATTAGGCGTTTGAAATAATTGCTTATTCAGAAAAGCAACGGCTTCTTTCTGGGTTGCTTTAGGGGTTGGCTCATATACATCACCTGATTGCTCAATAGATTTAAAGGTTTCTTGAACACCACCGATGTTTTTGGTAACATGACCCATATATCTACTAAACTGCCCGATCACCTGACCATACATATCAGTCAGGTTTTCGTAATGGTCTGCCTCTTCTTTGGTCCACTCAGGTAGCTGTGTTATAATTCTTTGCAGATTTTTGATGCCATATTCGCTGGCTTTCACGCTGTTGTCGCTCAAATCTTCGGTTTGTGCGCGGGGATCTTGATTCATACCTTCTCCACCAAACCAAACACGTGGATTAGCGGCAAGCTTGTCAATAATCCATTTGTTATTGATTTTCTTGTCTTTTTCAACATCGCTTTCACCTAAATAGCGATAACCCCACTCAATGGCCCACTTATCGTAGTCGCCAATTCGGGGGAATAAACCCGATTCGCTAATATTATCTTCTGGCTGTGCCACATAGTTAAAACGGGCATAGTCCATAATAGAGGCAGTATGTCCATTGGCTTCTACCCAAGCTTTGTTACGCAGGTTTTCTACCGGTGTTTTGCTGCTGCTGCCCATGTTATGGCGAAGGCCAAGTGTGTGACCAACTTCGTGTGAAGAAACAAAACGGATCAGCTGACCCATCAGATCATCATCGAATTTCATTTTGCGGGCTTTGGGATCTACTGCTGCGGTTTGCACCATGTACCAATCGTGTACCAGCTTCATTACATTATGGTACCAGCCGATATGGCTTTCCAGAATTTCACCGCTGCGAGGGTCGTGTACTTGCGGACCGTAAGCGTTTTCAATATCGGAAGCGAAATAGCGAATAACTGAAAAGCGGGCATCTTCCAGACTCATAGTAGGGTCGTTCGAGGGCCATTCTTTACCTACAATGGCGTTTTTAAAACCAGCTTTTTCAAAAGCCACCTGCCAATCGTTGATACCATCAATCAAGGGTTTTACCCATTGTTTGGGAGTAGCGGGATCGATGTAATAAACAATTTGTTTAGCGGGTTCTACCAGTTCCCCTCTTTTATATTTTTCTCTGTCTTCTGGCTTGGGTTCCAGTTTCCAGCGAACGGCAAAGGTTTGGTTTTCAACAGCCTGTTGGTCGTCGCTGTACACTACAAAGCGATCGGCGAAGAATCCAACGCGGGTGTCGAATAAACGGCGGTTCATTGGTGTTTTGGGTAGTAAAATCATAGAAGTGTTCAGTTCTATGGTAACCACACCTGCGCGGGAAGCAGCCGGCAGAGAAGCTCCGCCACCACCTGGGATGCTCAGGCCGGGAATACCGCCACCAGAGGAAGCACCATAGGTTTTAACGGTTTTTATTTCGATGTTAATAGGGTAACTATTAATACTTTGGATATAAGACCGATCGGCCAATAGGGCTGTTAGGTTAAACTGACGTTTATCGTTGGGGTCTAAACTAACAACTTGGTTATCGCCTTTAAAAAAGTCGGTAACTTCTACAACCACTCCGGTTGAATCTCTGCTCAAGGCGGCAATGCCAAAAGCGTATCCGATAGGGTCGAGGTTTGAATTTTTAACAGCCCGTGAAATAGCCGTGGTAGAATCTGCCGTGCTGATAAGGGTTACTACACGCAGAAACACGTTGTTGCTGGGTCCTTTTTCGAATTTCAGGCTTTGGGTATTTACTTCTTCCCCACCATATTTGCCCCCGCCACCGGCAACGCGGCTGAAACGGGTAACTGCCAACACTTCGCGGCCCATTAGGGAATCGGGAATTTCAAAATAATATTTGTCATCTACTTTATGAACTGTAAAAAGCCCTTTTTTAGTTACGGCTTTATCGGTAATTACTTCTTTAAAGGGTCTGGGTCCCTGGCGCATGGCAGCTCCGGCTCCCATAGCTGGCATACCAGGCCCCATAGACATGCGGGCCGAGTCGCTGCGGGTGGGTTGCTGTGCCTGAGAAGCTAGAGTAAGCAGGCATGCAATAACTAACAATTGTTTTCTCATAATTTTTTAGTATATATTGTTGAAAAAATAAAGATACAGTTGAAATTATTACAAAAAGTCATTTTTTTCGGCGATGGGATAAATGGTAAACAGTCCATTTTTATCGGTGAATGCCGTGAATTTCCGCTTTGGGCAAGGGATTGAGGGGGTGCACTATAAATTAATTAATAATTTTTAGGATAAATCCCTGTTTAATTTGGTTCATTCAATAAAATACTTAATTTGTATCTCCTTTTTAATTTTTCTGACAAAGAGTTTGTGGAATTCAAACTTTTTTTCATTAGAATTGTGGGACTTTAATCATAATAAATTCTTTAAAAAACAAAAACAACTGAATCATGGCTGAAACAAAACCAACTGCTGGTGCTGCAAAAAGTTCAACAGCTGCGCAACCAAAGAGAAGCAGTAATGCAATTTCATGGATCGCTCCCCTTGCCTGTATCATTGGTGGATACATTATCTGGAGATTTGTGCTGGGTGCGGATTCCAATTTTACCCAACCGGATTTGAA
Source organism: Bacteroidota bacterium (assembly GCA_026391195.1). Lineage (GTDB taxonomy): Bacteria > Bacteroidota > Bacteroidia > Chitinophagales > Chitinophagaceae > Sediminibacterium. The sequence goes on from JAPLEI010000085.1 coordinate 2,879, forward strand.
TGGCGGATTCTGGCCACAACACAAAGGCCCTAAAGCCGGCTTGAGCAAAATGTATGAGGGTGGTATCATTGTACCAATTTTGATTGGTTGTTTTTTAACTGTAGTGATTTTTTGTATCGAGCGTTTCCTTACTATTTCCCGTGCTGCCGGTACCGGTAATGTAGGAGAGTTTGTGCGTACTATTCAGTTTCACCTGGCTAACAAAGATGTAGACAAAGCCTTGGCTGCCTGCGATAAGCAAAAAGGTTCTGTGGGTAATGTTATGAAGGCCGGTTTGAAAAAGTATAAGGAAATGATCACCAATACTGAATTGGTAACCGAGCAAAAAGTGATGAATATTCAGAAAGAAGTGGAAGAAGCTACTTCATTGGAACTGCCTATGCTGGAAAAGAATCTGGTTTTCCTTTCTACCATTGCCTCAGTAGCTACCCTGTTGGGTCTGTTGGGTACGGTATTGGGAATGATCAAATCCTTCTCTGCCTTAGGAGATGAAGGTGGTGGAGATGCTGCCCGTGAACTGTCGAAAGGTATTTCTGAGGCCCTGTTTAATACAGCCCTCGGTATCGGCACCTCTGCGGTAGCCATCATTATGTATAACTTATTTACTACCCGTATCGATGGTATCACCTATGGTATTGATGAGTCTGGTTTTACTCTTACCCAAAGTTTTGCTGCTAATTATAAATAATTAGGGCATTTTTTGTGGAAATGGAATCAAATTGAATCTTAAACAAGGGGAAACCAAAAATTAATAACAATGGGCAGAGCCAAATTACCTCGTAAGAGCACCAACATCGACATGACGGCGATGTGTGATGTGGCCTTTCTGTTGTTGTCGTTCTTCATCTTAACAACCAAATTCAAGCCTTCTGAAGCTATCGCGGTAACCATCCCGAAATCGGTAGCGGCAAAAGTGGCCCCGGCCAAGGATATTGTTCAGGTGATTATTGACAAAGACGGAAAGGTGTTTCTGGAAATGGACGACGAGACCGTTAAAGAAACAATCGCCAATACGTTGAATAACACCAAGGGGATGAATCTGGATGTAAAAGCATTCAAAAAATCACCCTTCTTTGGTGCTCCTTTCAGCGCGCTGGCAGCATTTATATCTCTTCCAGAAGATCAGCGTAAAGGAAATAACTTACCCGGTATACCGGTGAAGGATACTTCCAGCAATGAACTCGTAACCTGGATGGCATTGGTAAGAGATGCCTATCAGGGAAAGAAACCCAATTTGTTGCTGAAAGGCGACAATATGGCCAAATACCCCGCTTTTAAAAGTGTGGTAGACGCTTTCAAGAAAAATGATTTTCTAAAATTTCAGATGGTGACCAATCCCGAGCCTGTTCCAAACGGAACCGATTTGTGGAAGAAAGCACAGTCTGGAGAGAAGAGAGAAGAATAAAGACAACCTAATTATCAACGAAAACTAAATTCTACCGACATGGCAGAAATGGATACCTCGAGTGGCGGTGGTCATAAAAAAGGCCCGGGCGTTAAGAAAGGGAAAAAGCTTTCAACCCGTGTAGACCTTACGCCCATGGTGGATTTGGGATTCCTACTCATCACGTTCTTTATTTTTACAACAACGATGAGTCAGGCAACCGCCATGAAGTTGATTTTGCCGAAAGACGCGGATAAACCCGAAGATCAGAATAAGGCAAAACAATCAGGCGTTATCACCATCCTACTTGGAAGAGATAATAACGTTTTTTACTACGAAGGAGAACTGGCTATAGACGCATCGAATTTTAAAACATCTACCTTCAAAGACATTCGGGAAGTGCTGATCAATAAAAAGAGCAGTGTTAAGGAACTCAAAGATTTTGTAGTTATCCTGAAACCTTCTGAAGAATGCACCTACCGAAATGTGGTGGATATTTTAGATGAGATGGCAATCAATGTATGCACCCGCTATGCATTGGTAGACATTACCTCCATCGAAACGCAATTAGTGAAAAAAACCGAAGAAATGGCCGGAACTCCTACGGGACAATAACCGACTACTCTTCTTAAAGAACCTAACATGGATATTAATAAACTGCAAACCGCCGACATTCTCGACATCATCTTCGATGGCCGGAACAAGGAGTATGGAGCCTATGATTTGCGCAAAACTTACAACAAGCGGCTTAGAAATGCGTTGTTTGCAACCATTGGAATTTGTCTGCTGTTGTTGGTGCTATCAATCATTGCCAATTCTGCCGGTAAGGAAAAACAGCAAGTGATGGTGCAGGACATGAGCCTCGAGAACATGAAAAACGAGGAAAAAAAGCCTGAACCACCACCACCACCACCGCCACCGAAGCAAGAACCTCCTAAAGTGGAAATCACCAAATTCACTCCTCCCAAAATTGTGAAGGATGAAGAAGTGAAACCCGATGAGGAAATTAAAGAAGTAGAAAAATTAGAAGATACTAAAATCGGTACCATCAATCAGGAAGGTGCGAAAGACGATGGTCTGGTAGCTCCTCCTGTTGAAAAAAGTACCGGTGTGGTAGAAGCACCTAAAGTAGAAGAAGACTACGATAAGGTATTTACTGTGGTTCAAATTCCGGCCGAGTTTGCCGGTGGTACATCCGCCTGGAGCCGTTACCTCGAAAGAAACCTGAATAGAGATATTCCGGTGGAAAATGGGGCACCTCCCGGACGTTACACGGTTGTAGTTGCCTTTACCGTATCTAAAACTGGCGCCATCAGCGATGTTGCTGCTGAAAATGATCCTGGTTATGGAACCAAGGCTGAAGCAATGCGCGTTATTACCAAAGGACCAGCCTGGAAACCAGCCGTTCAAAATGGTAGAAACGTAATCTATCGCCACAAACAACCCATCACTTTTGTGGTTGCGGAAGAATAATTACGCCACCTAATTCTATAAAAAAACTTCTTGCCCTGGCAGGAAGTTTTTTTTTGCCCCTATGCAGTTCAGAAAAAAATTATTGCGCGAACTGTGTATGGAAATGTAAAGCCACTGCATCTTATTAGTGTATGCTAATCTACTGAAAGCTGCTGCAGCATTGCTTTTCAGCCGATAGCTGGTCGTTGAATATTTTTTCATCCCTAACCGCTATTGTATGTCTGAAATGCCAACCTCTGCCTCTGGCAGCAATAAATCTGCTGTGCCTACAACCCGCACCTCTCCTCCCCGGGTTGATCTTACTCCTATGGTAGATCTGGGGTTTTTGTTGCTATCCTTTTTTATTTTCACTACAACCTTGGCACAGCCACTTGTAAAAACCTTGGTGGTTCCGGCTAAGAATACTCCTAATACCATGAATGGGGATGTGGCCGCTTCCCGAGCCCTTACCCTACTGCCTACCGGGGATAATCGTGTAGATTATTATGAAGGAATATTTACTAAGGGATTTACACAGGTAAGTTCAGTGGATATCATTCAACTGCGTGCATTGCTCATGCAAAAGCAGCAACAATTGATGGCAAAAGGTGGCATCATTGCCATCATTCAGCCCGATTCATCCTGTTCGTATGGACTACTGGTAAACTTGTTGGATGAACTTACCATCGCGGGATGCCATAAATATGTATTAAACGATACCGACTACTAATGGATGTTTGAGTAAGTTTTTTTCACCTTTAAAACCTATGTTATGCAAACGCAAAAGAACCTTCCCGAAGACTGGCTCGATGTGCTTTTTCAGCATCGAAATAAATTATATGGTGCTTATGAACTCCGGCGAAATTATCCGCGGCGATTAACCTTTTCATTGCTGTTGTTATTGGCTGGCTGTTTATTGTTGATTGCCATTGCTTCTATGGCAAAAAAGAATAGCGGGCAGCAATCAGCAATACAATACACTGATTTTGTAATTGATCCCTATCAGCCGGATCCTGTCACTCCTCCGCCACCCCCACCTCCACCTGTAGCAACCCAGATCCGGCAAGAGATGTATGTAGTACCCATAATTGTGCCTGATGCGCTGGTTACACCTGAGGATGAAATCCCACCGATTGAAAATTTGCAACTAGCCAATCTGGGTACTACCCGAATAGAAGGGGTAGATGGAAATGGGGATGGGTGGAATGAGCCCAGCGCCGGCACCGGAGTTCCAGCAAATCCCCCACATCAGGATGCACCAGAAGAAACCGAGTTTAAAAGTGTTCAAATACCGGCGGAATTTCCCGGGGGTACTGAAGGGTGGAGCCGATACCTTCAAAGAAATTTGAACCAGGATATCCCCTTGCAAGCCGGTGCACCTGCCGGAAAATATTCCGTGGTGGTATCTTTTACAGTAAGTGCCGGCGGTAGTATCAGCGATGTGGTAGCAGAAAATGATCCGGGTTTTGGAACGGCTTTAGAAGCTATTCGCGTAGTAAAAAAGGGGCCGCTTTGGAATCCTGCCAATCAAAATGGCCGTGCCGTTGCTTGTAAACATAAGCAGCTAATAACATTTGTGGTGGCAGCTGAATAGTGGGGAGGCTGCCTGATTCCCTTTCGAATCCCTTATTTATGGGGCTAGAAAGGGAATCTTTATTGGTACAGGGCTTTGTAATACTTTTGCCCTAAATTACCTATATGCAATCTGCACTGCACGAATGGAACGATACCATGGTAGCACTGGCTACTGCCCCCGGTATGGGTGCCATAGCTGTTATTCGGGTAAGTGGAAAACAGGCGATTGCGGTGGTAGATGAACTATTTAGCGGTAAAAAGCTCAGCGAACAACCCGGCAGAACCCTCCATATTGGCATGCTGATGGATGGAGATAAGCCGCTGGATGAGGTAGTGATTAGTTTATTCCGGGCCCCAGCTTCTTACACCGGGGAAGATCTGGTAGAAATTAGTTGTCATGGCTCCCCTTATATACAACAACAAATACTGCGACTTATACAAAGCAAGGGGGTTCGAATGGCTAAGCCGGGAGAGTTTACTCAAAGAGCATTTTTAAATGGAAAAATGGATCTGGCCCAGGCAGAAGCCGTAGCCGATTTAATTGCCAGCAACACCGAAAGCAGCCGAAAAGCGGCCCTGCATACGATGAAGGGAGGTTTCTCTAAAGAATTAAGGGAGCTGCGTGAGCAGTTGATACAATTTTCGGCCCTGATTGAACTGGAACTAGACTTTTCGCAAGAAGATGTAACTTTTGCCGACCGAACCCGGTTGAACCAGTTGATTCAGCAATTACAACAAACCACCACGCGTTTGTTAGATTCTTTTCGGTTGGGAAATGTGATTCGGCAAGGGGTTTCTATTGCAATCATTGGAAAGCCCAATGCAGGAAAAAGTACCTTACTTAATGCTTTATTAAATGAAAGCCGTGCTCTGGTAAGCGAAGTTGCCGGCACTACCCGTGATACGGTGGAAGAAGTGATGAATATCAAGGGAGTTTTATTTCGCCTGATAGATACTGCCGGCATAAGATTGGATACTAGCGATACCATAGAACAAATGGGGGTAGTGAGAAGCCTCGAAAAAATGCGCTCGGCGAATTTGGTAGTGTACCTGATAGATGTGCAAACGCTCACGACCCAAACCTTACAACAGGCAGAAGCCGAATTACAAGCCGAAAAAGTGAAGTATTTACTGGTAGGAAATAAAATAGATATCCTTACTCCCGAGCAGCAAGCCGCTCTGCCAACAAGCGATCAATTAATGTATTTATCAGCCCGCGATAAACTGGGCTTGGATGCCCTGCAGGAAGCAATTTATTCCCGAACAGTTGAAGGCGATTTATTGGGCGAAGCCACGATTGTTACCAATGAACGCCATGTAGCCGCCCTTCGGCAATTGCAACAAGCTTTGCAGGAAGTAGCCCAGGGTTTGGAAACGGGTATTCCTGGAGATTTGTTAGCCCTCGATATTCGCACCTGCTTACATCATTTAGGTAGTATTACGGGTACCATTGCGCATGATGAGCAGTTGGAGTATATATTTTCTAAGTTCTGTATCGGAAAGTAATTTACTTTCTTTTATAACCAAAAAACTTACAAAAAGGATCATTTTCCAAGTCGGAACATGCATTTTTACCTAAACTTGTTCAAAAAACGGATTATTTTTAATTTTTTGCTACCTTTAAGTTGTGCAAAAGAACCGTAAACATATTAAACGATCTAAGGGTGAGCGCCTGCACTGGAAAATTGCAAGCGGCGGAGAGGCGACCAATGTCGTTTATATATCTTCGTTAGAGGGACGATTTCTTCAACCCGCTCATGTTTCTGATAAGAGGAGTGCTAATGATTCAATACGTAGTAATAATAAGTTGCTGGTACCTTGACATTTGATTTTCCTGGCTACGAATTGAATTTTATACAATGTGAGCCATGCCGCGATGGCTCTGCACACATAACCACCTATATTTATAAATTCTTTTCTCCTGTTACCAGGTATCAATATATAGTAAGGGCAGAATATCACACAACTAATGTGTTTACGATAAAGTTTTATTGTAAAAAAGATCGAAGTAGCGACTACAAATATTCTCTTATAAAAAACAAAGGTGATCTTGGTAATATCATAATGACTTGTGCCAAGGTAATACCGTTGTTGTTGAATCAGTTTCCCTCCGCTTCATTTGCTTTCGCAGCGGCGAGATCATTTGATACAAAATCAAAAACTATTGAACCATTATTCCGAACTCAACGGTACCGCCTTTATTGTGAAATGATACCTAAGAAATTTGGTCAGCAAACTTTTTCCCATCATATTAATGACGACATCAGTAGTTATTTGTTATATAATCGACAAAGTAATTTCAGTTTAAATGAAATACAAGATATGTTCAGAGCTACCTATAATGGAACAGACTGGATATAACTTAAACAAAGAAATCTTGGTTTCGATACCTATTTCTTTAGTTGAAGTCTGTTACTAATCCCTCACTAATATCCCCCTAACCCAATATAACCAACCCATTTCACTTTCTGTATCGGTAAATAAAATCCGGCAACCAAGTACAATAATCCATTAGTATAAGTACCAGAAGAATTTCTATTGATAAGAGGTCGCGTATCGCTGGGGGCTTACTGGCAGGGAACCCAAGGGATATTCGATTATAATGCGCATAAATTAAAAAGATGCGTATATTTGCCTTATGAAAGCAAGATTAAACCTTACGATTGATGATAGCTTACTTGAAAATGTAAAGAGCTATGCTGTAAAACAACAGCGGAGTGTTTCTGATTTGGTGGAAGGTTATTTTAAGTCAGTTACAAAACCTTCAAAGCGTAAGACTATCCTACACTTAGTTGATAAGCTAGATAAACCTGTTATAGCGGGAGAAGCTGATCTAAAAGATTTGTACTTTAAAGAAAATGCAAAAAAGTATGGCTTCTAAAGTATTTCTTGATGCGAACATATTGCTTGATTTTACCTTAAAGCGTGATGAGTATGAACAATCAAGGAAGATAATCGAATTGGCCGTTAACGGAACTATTCAGGCTTTTATTACTCCTTCTATTATACATTTTGTTGGCTACTGGTTAACGAAATCATATGGTAATACCAAAGCGAAAGAGTTATTGTTAACCCTTATGGCAGATGTAACAGTAATTGATCTGCCCCACGAAATTGTTTTGAATGCCCTTCATTCAAAAATAACTGATATAGAAGATGCCTTGCAGTACTATACGGCTGTGCATCATAAGCTGGATTATTTTATTTCTCGTGACAAGCAGTTGCAAAAACAGGGCATTCCTGTGTTGCCGGTTTATACGCCTAGAGAGTTGTTGATCGAGATGGCTGAATAATAAGAACCGAGTAAGAATTTTCCTTAAAATAGAGTGGCATTATTATATAATATTACTTTTCAATGTAATGCTTCTAACTCATTGAACTCCTGTATCTTTACGCTAATTAAGTAGCCAAAACTATTTTGTATTCATGGTGTTACCCTCCATTGATATCTATTTTTCATTTGTGTTTCTGGTTGCTATTATTGGTTTACTGGTGGCTGCCATTTTGTATTTTTTAAACAGGGAGAGCTCCTTTTCTGCCCGTTTATTAGCTGGGTACTTGCTGAGTATTGCAGTGATTTCTTTGTTTTCTGCCCTTTATCACACTAATTTCTTTTTGTTTTTCCCCCATGTGCCCCGAACGATGGTTTTCTTGTCGTTAAGTGCCTCTCCCTTTGCATACATATACGTGCGCAGTGTGTTGCGACAGCAATATGCCTGGACGAAATCGGACTTCTTATTCTTTATTCCGGCTGTATTGTATACTATCAATATGATTCCCTTTTATGCTACGGCGAGGGAAGAAAAATTAGTGATTATCCGCCAACAGCTGGCCGATAATTCAATAATTGCACTGGAGCCGGAAGGATGGTTACTGGAGGGATGGGGTATTATTTTAAGAATGCTTTATGGAGTGGTGCTGGCATCTTTTCAGGTAAAAATGTTGGTTAATTGGAGAAGTAAACACCCAGAAAAACTGATACCTCAAAACTATGCCATGTTCAGGTGGTTAATTGTATTCACAACATTGGTATTGTCTACTTTTATTGTATTATTAATTGAGTATGCATTTCAAATTTCTTATTTCTTTGATTTTTACAGGTTGATTACCTTAACCATGACGTTGTCTATCTGTATTACGTGTCTTTATTTATTTTTACAGCCTAATCTATTGTATGGATTAACCGGATGGTTTCAGGAAGCTAATGAATCAACTATATCCGAACCCGAAATTGCTATTGCTCAAGAACCCACCCCAAGCAACACATTCAGCAAAGAAACCGAAAGAAGTTACCGGGCATTATTAGCGTCTCATCTCAGTACCCAACAGCCCTTCTTAAAAGTGGGGTACAAAATCGGTGATTTGTCTAAGGAACTGGATATCCCTACCTATATCCTTTCTGCCTTCATCAACCAGGCATATGGGAAAAATTTTAATGAATGGGTAAACGAGTATCGGGTACATTATTTGAAGGGATTACTCCAAAAAAACCCCGATTTTAGAAAATATACATTCGAAGCTTTAGGTAATTTAGCCGGCTTTAATTCTCGCACCACTTTTATTGCTGCTGTAAAAAAAACAACCCAAAAAACCCCTTCTGAGTTTTTTGAGCAAATTATTAGCGAATAAGTACCTGAGTTTGTTTGGTATTTGCCGATTTTAGAAATTTTGAACGCTCAGAAGCTGAATACCATCTCGTGTAGTGTTTATTTTGGTAGAAAATTAACCAACCATATAAAATAATATTTTTTTATTATATATGTAAAATAAACTAACATGAAAAAACTACTTGTAATCCTATCTTTAGGAGTATTAGTTTCTTGCCAGACCACCGGCTCAAAAAATGAAGCAGGAGCTGGGACTGGAGCTGCCGGGGGAGATAAGCTTTCTACCCGTATTGGGAATCTTTCATTAGAAAGTGGATATCCATCCATTGAATCAGTAGATAAATTGTATGATGAAAGGGACTTTCAGCGTGCCTGCATTATTCATAACTGGGGTTTGCCGATGGTAGGCTTTCATGCCCTGCACCTGGCACAAAGAGATCAGATTGGGGTAAAAGACGGTGAGGTATCGGTATTCAGGGACTTAAACGATAAAAAAGGGATGTTAACCCCTAATATGACTACCGTTTATGCTTTTTGTTTCTGGAACCTGGCCGAAAAAGGGGCTTTGGTAGTAGAAGCGCCGGCAGGACTAATTGCCGGTGGTGTGTTAGACTTATGGCAGCAACCCATAACGGATATCGGTCAAACTGGGCCAGATAAAGGCACTGGCGGAAAGTATCTGATTCTACCTCCCGGATCGCAGCCTATTTCGGCTCCGGGCTATCGGGTATTTGTTTCCCCTACGGTGCAAATTTGGTTTGGTACTCGTGGGTTAGATCCAGACCCCGCAAAGGCAGAAGCTACTCTTCGCCAGCATAAATTTTATGCCTGGGCCGATCGTGCAAAACCTGCCCCTACTACTTTTATACCTGTTGCCGGTAAGCCTTGGAATTCAGAACATCCTTCTGACAGCCGATATTTTAAATTGGTAGCGGAAGCATTGATGAATGAACCGGTGCAAACCCGCGATCGGGTGATTTCAGCAATGCTGGTTTCGTTGGGTATAGAAAAAGGAAAACCCTTCCAACCCAATGAAAGACTTACAAAAATATTAGATCAAGCAGCCATGCTAGGGGAGTTAACTGCTCGAGCCAATGCATATGAAAAAAGATTTACGGGTGCAAAAGTGTGGGAAGGTAAAAAATGGGAATATGCGAATATGGTTGAGCTGAATCAGGAGGATACCAATTTTACGCAAATTGATCAGCGTGCTTCTTGGTTTTATGAAGCGATTGGCAATAGTACAGGAATGCAGGGAAGGATATTGGGTTTTGGACAAGCCTACCTGGAAACTTCCAAAGACAAAGCCGGAAATTGGCTGCTGGGCGCCAAAAATTATCGAATACATATTCCGGCAAATGTACCTGCCAAGCAATTCTGGTCGATTACTTTATACGATAACGTATTGCGCAATCCGGTAATCACCGACCAGGGCTCTGCTGATATCTCTTCTCGGAAAGATATTGCAGTGAATGCCGATGGTTCAGTAGATATATATTTCGGACCTTCCAAGCCCGCTTCAGCCAATAAAAATTATATTAAAACGATTGCAGGTAAGGGTTGGTTTCCTTATTTCCGGTTTTATGGACCGAGTGAAGCCTACTTTGATAAAACCTGGCAGTTAGAAGATATTGAAGAAATTAAATAGTATTTCTACCAATTAATCGATAGATAAAAAGAGCAATCAAACTTTGATTGCTCTTTTTATTGGAAGTATTCGAAGCAGGGTAAAAAGTATCTGTATTTATATATTCTATCAGGGATGGATATAGGGTGAGGCAGAAAAATAAAAATATTTATTGGG
>JAPLEI010000052.1 GCA_026391195.1 Bacteroidota bacterium
CTTCCAGCGATTATGATGCAGAAAGAATATGCGAATTGGTCGCGCCTGATTAATACGATTGTTGCGGCTATTTCATTTGGATTGCCTTCTGTTGTTCTGGCACATATAATTAGTAAACAACCCTATCAGCAACTGGGATTTAATACCCAAATGCAGATACGTCAATTTGGTATTGTAGTCCTTATAACCCTTGCCTCCATTTTACTGGCGGGATCCCTGGCCGAACTCAATGAACAAATACCCTTACCCAAAAGCTGGGTTATACAAGCAAGGGCCATGGAAAATGAATATATGAAAGCCGTGATGGCGATGGCCTATATGCCTACTTTTCTTCATTTTATTTTTACCCTACTCACTGTTGCGGCGGCACCGGCACTGTTCGAGGAACTACTTTTCCGTGCAGGATTTCAACCCATCTTTATCGGATTAACTCGTAGTCCATTCTGGGGCATATTGATTACCGCCGTTCTGTTTAGTGCGATACATTTTTCTTATTATGGATTCATACCTCGAATAGCATTGGGGGCTTTATTGGGGTTGGTGTATTATTATGGAAAGAATCTCTGGCTCAATATCTTCTTTCATTTTTTAAACAATGCATTAATTGTAATTCAGTTATACGCTGCGGGCCTATCGGGAAAATCGATTGAAAAAGCAATGGATGAGAAAATGCCATTTTGGTGGGGCCTGATGGCGATATTTGTTTTGGTGGGACTTTTCAGGCAATTCAATCGGGCAAGTGCTAAGTATTGGAAAAATCCCCCCTCACTTTTTACTATAAATCAACCAAAAGATGGCACAGCAATGGATCAGGGTATTTGAAACCCGTAACCTCGCAGAAGCCTCCATATTACAGGGGTTACTGGAACAAAGTGGTTTGCCGGTTCAGGTATTGAACAAGCAAGACAGTTCGTATCTGATGGGCTATGCTGAGATTTATGTACCCGAAACCTGCTTGCCGGCAGCAGAAATGATTCTGGCCGGGAATCATCTAAACTAAACCGTAGGTAAATTATGGCTTTACAGTTCTCGGTATTAAAAACACGCGCAATAACGGCTGTTTTTTTTGTGGCCGTTATGCTAACGGGCTTGCTTTGGAATCAAGGAACTTATATACTGTTGTTTTCTGTGATTCACTTTGGTTGTTGGTACGAGTACCGTCAGTTGCTGTTGAAAATCGATCCCTCTTATGCGAAGATGAATTCCATCCATCATAACAGCATGCAACTTGCCGGATGGGGATGTATGCTTTGGGGGGTGAGAGATGCATATCGGATAGGAGAAATAATCGTATCGCAACTGGGAGGCTCCATCACCCTTGCCGCATTATTATTGTTTGTGGTAAACGAATGGCTGCGAAACAAAACTTATAACCACCGATACCCTTTATATGCCCTCGGTGGATTTTTGTATATTTCTGTAGCCTGTTTTTGTATGATGTTGCTCTATGGAAATATGCAGAACCTGGTTTTTCCGGGTAAAAGTCCACTTACCATGCCCCTGCTGGTTATTGCAGCTATTTGGATAAATGATACCATGGCTTATTTGGTGGGTTCTTTAATTGGGAAAACACCCTTGTCGGCTATTTCTCCTAAAAAAACTGTAGAAGGTACCCTCGGGGGCATTGTTTTGTCGGTTGCGGTAATTACCTACTTTGGAGTTACCCGACTGCAGCTACCCGCCGGCCCCGTTATTGCACTCACTACCCTTACTACCCTTGCCGGAACAGTGGGAGATTTGCTGGAAAGCAAGCTGAAACGCATGGCTGGCGTAAAGGATAGTGGACAAATAATGCCGGGCCATGGTGGGTTCTTAGACCGATTCGATTCCTTGTTAATTGCAGCTACCTTGGTGGGTTTGTGCTTCTATTGTTGGTATGGGATGTAATAGATATTGCACCAACGTGCGCCATTTGCCCAATCCGAATTATCTTTACAACTTAATTGGTTACTATGAGAATACATCGGGAAGGATATATGTCAATTGCCATAGCTGCCCTCATTTTTGGCGTTTTGAATCTGGCTAATTTTTCGTTGCTAAGCGATTCTTTTCCCAATGTGGCTTTGCTGATATTCTTTCTAACGCTGGGGCTATTTCTGTTTTTGGTATCTTTTTTCCGCATACCCGCTCGCAGGTTAACCATTAACGATGGAAAAATTATTTGTCCGGCCGACGGTAAAGTAGTGGTTATTGAAGAAGTAACCGACGAAGAATATTTTAAAGACAAGCGCATACAGGTAAGCATATTTATGAGTCCTGCCAATGTGCATGTAAACCGGAATCCGGTTTCGGGGGAGGTAATTTATAATCAATACCATCCCGGTAAATATTTGGTAGCCTGGCATCCCAAGTCATCAACGGATAATGAGCGCTGGTCGGTAGTAACCCGCCACTCTAAAGGAGAAATTTTATACAAGCAAATAGCAGGGGCCCTTGCTCGCAGAATATGCAATTATACCCCGGTAGGTCAGCAGGTTGTGCAGGGGGAAGAATTCGGATTTATTAAGTTTGGCAGCCGGGTAGATATCTTGTTGCCTTTGGGTACGCAGGTACAAGTAAATATCAATCAAGTAGTTAAAGGCGGAGTTACTGTTTTGGCGGTTTGGTAGCGGTACGATTTAACAATCTGATTTGCCGAAGTATCATAAAATTCCGTAACTTTATATTACATTAAAACAGATATATTATGAAAAAAGTACTGGTTTTAGCTACTGCAGCCTTTTTACTATTGGGTACGGGTGTTGCCAATGCCTGCGATGGTAAAAAATGCGATAAGAAAGATTGTGGTAAAAAAGAATGTTGCAAAAAAGGTGGCGAAAAGAAAACAACCACTCCAGCTACCAAAACTGCTAAAAAAGCTTAATCCATTTTCCATGGATCATAGATCCTCTTCCGTTTTCGGAGGGGGATTTTTTTTGCCCGTTAAAAAATATCTTTCAGTTGTTATAAATGGGTAATGGTGTAGGTGGGAGTAATCTTTGGAACTGCCCCGATATGATTAACAAAAACAGTATCTAGTCCGGCATTCATCCCTCCCTGAATATCTGCTTCTAGGTTATCTCCTATCATAATGCTTTCATCGGATTGGGCTCCTGCTTCTCGTAAGGCATGCTCAAATATTTCTTTGTGAGGCTTGAGGCTATTACTGGCTTCGGATGTGGTTACCACCCGAAAAAATCCGGAAAGATTGGCGTTTTTCAGCTTATTATGTTGTACCTGCTCAAAGCCATTGGTAACAAGGTGAAGGGCATAATTTTTTTCAGACAGGTATTGAAGGATTTCTCTAGTATAAGGAAATAAATTTTTTTTCGTGGGAAGCACTTCTAAAAAATTTACCGCCATTTTTCGGGCCAGCGCCTCGTCGGCAATTTTAGCGTCAACCAAAGCCAACCACATTCTTTTCCAGCGCAGTTCATCCTGCTTAATTTCTCCGCGGGTATATTTTTCCCATAAGCGGTGATTGTGGTAAGAATACCGCGAAAAAAAACTATCGAAATCCGGCACGCCTCTTTCTTTGAGCCCTAACGTAGAAAATATATCCAATAAGGTTTCTTTTGAATTAGTTTCAAAATCCCAAAGGGTATGGTCGAGGTCAAAAAAAAGGTGACGGTATTTCATCCTGCAAAATACATTCCAACTGCGATAGTTATTCGTTATCGCCAAAAAACCTGCAACTTTGTTGCTCAATCATTACCAAAAAAATGAAAGTAGTTATCACAGGTGCTTCTAAGGGAATAGGAAAGGCAATTGCCAATGGTTTCGCAGCAGCAGGGCATGATATATGGATATGTAGCCGAGGAGAATTTTCCTTGTATCAAACTCTGGGTGAGTTACAAACCCTGTATCCCAATAGTAATATTGCGGCACAAGTGGCGGATCTGCAAAAAAAAGAAGCCGTAGAAGCCTTTGCAAAATGGGTATTAACACAGGGTGTGCCGGATGTGGTGGTGAATAATGCCGGACTATTTATTCAGGGCACTATATCCGATGAGCCCGCCGATAATTTGCAAAAATTGATGGAAATCAATCTCTATTCAGCGTACCATCTTACCCGGGCTTTGTTACCTGCCATGAAAGCGCAGGGTCGGGGACATATTTTTAATATGTGTTCAATCGCATCGCTGAGGGCATATCCGCATGGGAGTAGTTATGGAATCACCAAATATGCACTAGCGGGATTTAATGCAAACCTGCGCGAAGAACTGAAAACCTCTGGCATCAAAGTGACCGGTGTGTTCCCGGGGGCTACCATGAGTGACAGTTGGGAAGGGTCGGGCGTGCAACCGGAAAGAATTATGCAAGCAGATGATGTTGCCAACATGATTATTGCAGCCGCGCAACTTTCTCCGGCGGCTGTGGTAGAAGATATCATTATGCGCCCGCAGTTGGGAGATTTATAAGGTTACCAGCAAAACCTGCCAGGCCGCTTCTGTATTCCCTTTTTGTAACCATTCGGCAGCCAGCCGATGCACTTCCTGCTCCATTTCTGTGGGATTTATGGAGAAGTATTGAATAATCTGTTGCAGATGCGAATCAATAAAAGCCGGATTCACCTCGGGTATTTCCGAAATGGAGGCAAGCAATGCCAGTTGATTACCAGTAAGCACTTCGCTTTTGCGAATACTATCCGGCAAAGCATCAATCCCCATACCCGGAATGGCGGGTGGTCGGGGAACGCTGAACTGTGAAGCAAGATTGGCCCGATAATAATTATCCTCCCCGCCCCTGGCTATCAGATCAATTTTTGTTGCATCTACTTTCCCCTCATCGGTTAATAAATCTTTTTCAAAATGCAGGCAGATAACTTCAGCTATAACCAACTGACCAGCCCCTGCATTTTCACCTAAACTTTTTATTTCCATCACCCTGCATTCCAATCGAATGAGGGATTCTTTTACCATGGGAGGCCGAACCATTTGCGCGGGTATGGCGGTAAAACCAGCTTTGGTAAATTCATTTACTTCGGGTGGATAATTGGCACTGGAAAGGTTCATGGCCTGCACCATCGAATCATTTACCATATTAATTACCAGTTCCGGTACTTCCATCAGGTTTTGCAAAGTATCCTTGTTGGAACCGTCTTTCATTCTACGGGTAACAGAAAAAATAACCACTGCTGGAGAAGTACTGAATAAATTAAAGTAACT
Organism: Bacteroidota bacterium; assembly: GCA_026391195.1. Classification (GTDB taxonomy): domain Bacteria; phylum Bacteroidota; class Bacteroidia; order Chitinophagales; family Chitinophagaceae; genus Sediminibacterium. The sequence continues at coordinate 5,148 of JAPLEI010000052.1, forward strand.
GAATGGACTCAGGTTTACTCCCCCATTTGCACTAATGGTGCTGGCAAAGCAGATCGGGCGAGGTGCTACCGCAAAGTTTAGCCAATATTGCTTTTCAAGGGGCGACAATTCAGTTGGGTAAAGTATCATGTGCAGTATCTTCTTTTCAAAAGTAATTCATTTCTGTGGCTGCCACGCAACCCGGTTGTATTCAATTGCTGTTGTATCTTTAAGGAGCAAATATTTATGAAAATACGAATCGCTTTTGTTGGTTTACTATGTAGCCTGTCCCTTGTTGCCCTGGCATCTGATAGCAGCTGGATTCGCATTAATCAGTTGGGCTATACAATTCATGGAAAAAAACAGGCAGTCTGGTGCAGTAAAGACAAGACAGCCCCCATGAGGTTTGAAATTATTCATCAACTTACCGGCCGAAAAGTGTATCAGGGAAAAGCAGATACTTCTTTTGGTGCCTACGGCCCTTTCAAACGCACGGCCCGAATTGATTTTTCTGCTGTACAAATTCCCGGGAAATATTATATCCAATCCGGCAATAGCCGTTCCCCTGTATTTTCAATCAGCGATACGGTATATAATGGCGCGGCAGATTTTTGTCTTCAGTATATGCGGCAACAAAGAAGCGGATTTAATTCTTATTTGAAAGATAGTTGCCATACCCACGACGGCTATACTTTATACGGACCTATGCCCGACAGCACGCATATTGATGCTACTGGTGGCTGGCACGATGCGAGTGATTATTTGCAATACTCCGCTACCACTGCCAATGCTACCTGGCAATTACTAGCAGCCTATAGAGATTTTCCGGGGGTATTTGGTGATCGGCATCAGCGGAATGGACTGTCTAGTTCCAATGGGTTGGTTGATGTGTTGGATGAGGCCCGCTGGGGAATTGATTGGTTGCTAAAGATGCACCCTCGGCCTGATTGGTTATTTAATCAGTTGGGAGACGACCGTGATCATGTGAATATGCGGATACCGAAGGAAGATCCTTATTATGGAAAGGGCTTTGAACGGCCAGTTTATTTTGTAAATGGGAAACCTCAGCAAAGAGGCAAGTTTATGAACCAAACAACGGGGGCTGCTTCTACCGCTGGAAAATTTGCCAGTGCATTTGCGCTTGGATCTGAACTGTTTGAAAAAACGGATCTTGCTTTTGCGAACCTGCTTTTTAAAAAAGCGCAGAGTGCCTGGGAGTTGGGGCTCAATAAGCCGGGATATACTCAAACTGTTTCAGTGCGTTCGCCCTACATATATGCAGAAGAAAACTGGACGGATGATATGGAACTGGCCGGCGCGGCTTTATTTGGTTTGTCGGGCAAGCGCGATTCGATAATCCGAGAAAAAAGTATGCGGTGGGCTGAGCAAGAACCGATTACTCCCTGGATGATTCGGGATACTGCCAATCATTATCAGTGGTATCCTTTTATTAATGAAGGTCATGGAGAATGGGCTCGCATATTATCGGGGGCATCCAGGGAAAAAATGGTGGACTATTATCGGCAGGGGATGGAAGTCATTCGCCAAAGAGCACGGGGCAATGCATTTTTGCGGGGAATTCCGTTTATCTGGTGCAGTAATAATCTAACCGTGCAGTTTGCCATTCAATGTAGATGGTATCGACAGTTATCCGGCGATTCTTCTTTTCAGGATTTGGAGCAGGCGAATATTGATTGGTTGTTCGGCTGCAATCCATGGGGAACCAGTATGGTATATGGCCTCCCCGAAAAAGGAGATACACCCGTTGATCCGCATTCTGCATTTACCCATCTGAAAAATTATCCGATTAATGGGGGGTTGATAGACGGACCAGTATATACATCCATTTATAAAAATCTGATAGGCATTCAATTAATGGAGCCTGATGAATATGCGCCTTTTCAAAGTGATTTGGCAGTGTACCATGATGATTATGGAGATTATAGTACCAACGAGCCCACCATGGATGGTACTGCCAGTTTAATTTATCTGTTGGCTGCGTTGCAGGCAGAGAGCAATCATACAACAGCAGCTGATTATACGCTTCAGCAAGGAGCCGTGGTTCGGGGCAGCATTCAAAAAAAAGAAATTGCTTTGGTATTTACCGGCGATGAATTTGGGGAGGGACTGGGCACCATCCGAGAAACCTTGCAAAAAGAAAAAGTACCCGCGGCATTTTATTTTACGGGAAGATTTTATCGCAATGCTTCTTTTGCTAATGAAATTAAAGGATTGTATCACGATGGTCATTTGCTGGGGCCACATTCTGATCAGCATTTACTGTATTGCGATTGGAAAAAAAGAGATAGTACCCTGGTAAGTCGGGACTCTCTGTTGCAGGATTTGAAAAATAATCTCTCTGCCATGCGTGCATTGGGTATTTCGGATGATGGTTTCTCGGGTTTGTATATTCCGCCCTATGAATGGTGGAACCGGGAAGTAGCCGGATGGTTGGCCGAAGAAGGCATTCGATTATTTAGTTGCACGGCTGGTTTAGGAACGCCGGCTGATTATACCTATCCCGAAATGGGAGCAGCTTATAAAAGTAATGATCAGATATTGCAGCTACTTAACAAGGCATCTAATGAGCAGCAGATTGGATTAAATGGAAGTATATTACTCATTCACGCAGGAGCGGATACTCGACGGAAGGAAAAATTATTTACACAATTGGAATCAATAATCAAAAAGTATTCACAACAGGGCTATCAGTTTGTTCGCATCGACCAATTGATTAAATAGTATCCTGATTGCTTTTACCATTTGTCTTCTTCAGGAATATCGGTTTGTGGTTTGAATAATTGTCTGGCTTTTTCTCTTTGCGCCAATCGCTCTAAAATCACAGCCGTAATTAGTTTCCCGGCATCCTCTTGTTGGTTGGCTGCCAATACTTCTTTTAGCTTGTGTTCGCTAACGTCCATCCGGTATAATATTTGAATCAGTCCCTCGAAATTATGTTCAATCATTTCATTCACCTCTGCAGCAAGCGCTTCAGGGGATAGGCTAGGTAAGAGACTGATATCTGAAATCATATAAATTGAGGTGATGAATAATGAGATAAAGGTAATTGCTTGTGGTTGGTTTACTGGTTTTGGCAGGGTTAAAATTTTTCAATCACGCCCAGTCCGAAAAGGGCAAAATCATATTTAACGGGATCTTGCTGATCGAACACTTTCAGTTCGGCGGTTAGTTCCATTGCTGCCTGCCAGTCGGTTGAAGTGCGTTGCAACATTCCCAACTTTCTGGCTACACGGGCTACATGGAGGTCGATGGGGCAAATTAATTCTTCCGGCTTCATCTTTTTCCAGATTCCAAAGTCCACACCTTTTTTGTCGTTCCGAACCATCCATCTCAAAAACATATTCAGTCTTTTACAGGCAGATCCTTTCTCTGGGGTAGCTATATGTTTTCGGGTTCTGTTAGGTGCATCTTCCAGCGAAAAAAAATATCGGTGAAAATGGGTGAGTCTTTTTTCAGTCGGATTGCTAATGTCCGAATAGGTACCCGACTTAGGTAGAAAAGCAGTTTCCAGACTATTGTGTTGCTGGTAATGATGTTGCAGAAAATGTACAAAGTATAATAAATCGGTATCGTTAAAAGTGCGGTGTTTAAATCCTAGTAAAGCTTGTAGGTCGGCCGGTTGATGGTTTTTGCAAAAATCGTAGGGGGCATTGTCCATACGCTGCAGTATTTCCCTGCTTTTGGCAATGATGGTAGTTCGGTTACCCCAGGCAAGAATGGCGGCAAACAATCCGGCTATTTCAATATCCTGCAGTTGGGTATAGGCATGGGGGATACAGATAGGGTCGGCCGGAATAAAGGAAGGCTGGTTGTATCGGCGTACCCTTTCATCTAGCAGGGTTGCAAGTGGGTTAGCAAGGTTGTTGCTTCGTTTTACCGGAGGCATGGCAATAGATTCAATGCGTTTAACCGATTGCCGTATTCAGGTCGTCTATTAAATCATCGGCATCTTCTACGCCTACGCTCAAACGAATCAGGCTATCGGTGAGTCCGTTTTTAATTCTTTCTTCCCGGGGGATAGATGCATGCGTCATAGTAGCCGGGTGGTTAATCAAAGATTCTACACCGCCCAAACTTTCTGCTAGTGAGAAAAGATGGGTAGATGACAATACACGTTTTACATTTTCGGGACTATCGTTTTTCAGTTCAAAACTCATCATGCCACCAAACCCTTTCATCTGTTGTTTTGCAATGGCATAGTTGGGATGGTCGTTAAACCCACACCAGAATACTTTACTTACTGAAGAATGGTTTCTGAGAAAGTGAGCAATTTTCTCTCCGTTTTCACAATGGCGTTGCATACGCAGGTGCAGGGTTTTGATACCTCTCAGCACCAAAAAGCAATCCATTGGTCCTGGAACAGCCCCACAACTTTTTTGAATAAAGTACAATTGTTCGCGGAGTGAAGGGTCGTTCATTACCAAACATCCCTGAATCACATCGCTGTGCCCACCTAGGTATTTGGTAGCAGAATGCATAACAATATCAGCCCCGAGGGTAAGCGGATTTTGCAGATAAGGAGATGCAAACGTATTGTCAACGCATAATAAGGCGCCAGCTTTTTTGGCAATAGTTGCCGTAGCAGCAATGTCGGTGATATTCATGAGTGGATTGGTAGGGGTTTCAATCCAGATCAGTCGGGTTTTTGGAGTAATTACGGCTTCAATATTGGTAATGTCTGCAGTGTCTACATATTTAAA
>JAPLEI010000056.1 GCA_026391195.1 Bacteroidota bacterium
CATTGATACCGGCAGCAGTATATTTACCAATGGTGGCTTTTATTTTTTCTTCCGAGCTATTCAAGGGAAGATGAATTTCTTTTACGGAAAGATTGGTAATGCCTACCCGCTTCATCATAGCGATGGATTGATCTACATCAAACTTGGCAAAAGTATATCCGGCAACTCCTATGGGAAAATCAGCCCCAAAGTAATTTTCATTTTCTGATACTAACTGAGCAGATTTTCCTGCAAGTGGTAAGGCAAGCGAAGCAGCTGCCGTTAAAACAGACTGCCCAATAAATGTTCTTCTAGATGACATAATGATGGTTTTAATAAATAGTTTATAAAATAGGTCTCCAGCCTTTTTCATAGGTTCTGCTCCAATCAGTCAATATTCTGCCAATAGTATAAGCTGAAGTAGTTCCTGTTTTATTTTTTATACAATTCAACTTTCCCTTTCGCATGCAGCAAAATATTTTAGGAAACACTAAATGGCAAGTGGTATTGCAGTATGAATTGAATCAATTTTGGTCAAATTGAACAGATTTACCGCACCATTTTTTACGAAAACGATGTAGGATTCAAATATTCAGGGCTTATCTGCAACACATTCTACGGATTGATTAACTTTAAGAAGTAAAATAGTAACTTATTATAAATTCAGATGGCAAATACAATTAGTTGGGGCATTATAGGCTGTGGAAATGTTACCGAAATAAAAAGTGGTCCTGCCTTTCAACAGGTACCGAATTCGAAGCTGGTAGCTGTAATGAGAAGAGATGCCTCTAAAGCAGCAGAGTATGCTTTGAGACACGGGGTACCCAAATGGTATTCGGATGCTACGCAACTAATTAATGATCCAGCAGTAACTGCCATTTATATTGCAACCCCTCCTGCATTTCATGAAGCTTATACTATTTCAGCCCTGCAAGCCGGTAAACCAGTGTATGTAGAAAAACCAATGAGTATTGATCTTGCTTCCTGTTTGCGTATGCAACAAATGGCTGAAACAACCGGTATCCCTCTTTGTATTGCTCATTACCGAAGAGCTCTTCCTAAATTTCTGGCTATTCAGCAATTGCTGGCAACCCAAACTATAGGAACCGTTTGTACAGTCCGGATTGGCATGCAGCAAGCCGACCAATCGGCAACTATGGCTAACCCCGAAGAAAATTGGCGGGTGCAGCCTGCTCTGTCGGGTGGAGGAATTTTTTACGACCTGGCCCCTCATCAGCTAGACTTACTAGTTTTTTTATTAGGCCACCCCGAAGAAATTAAAGGAATGGCAGATAACCGGGCAAAGTTGTATGCGGCAGAAGACGTGGTTTCGGGAAGTGTTCGCATGCAAAATGAGGTACTGTTTTCCGGACTATGGTGTTTTACTTCCGATAATTCCTGCCGGGAAGACATTTTTGAAATAGTGGGCACTGCAGGGAAAATTTTTTTTCCAGTTTTCGGAAATGAGGTAACAGTTATTACAAGTTCGGGGGAACAGCAATTACATTTTGAGCCTCCTAAACACATTCAGCAACCTATGATTGAGCAGGTAACCCAGCATTTTTTAGGTTTAGCACCCAATCCCTGTTCGGCAGCAGAAGCGATACAATCTTTTCGCATCATGGAATCATTTGTATACGGTTATCCAAAATAACATACACGATGAAATCAATACAAAGAAGAAAATTTTTACAAACAGCCTCTATTTCAAGTGTAGGTTTACTGCCCTTGTTACCTGGAAATTCCAGGGGGTTACTGGAACATTTGGATGAGCCCTATTCAAACAGATTTAAGCTCAGCTTGAATGCCTATTCCTTTAATTCGCCCCTAAAAAATGGAACGACCACCCTATTTGAAGTGCTCGATTTTTGTGCAAAAGAATCCCTAGATGCGGCAGATTTAACTGGCTATTATTTTCCGGGATACCCTGAAGTGCCCACTGATGAATATATTTTTCAATTGAAAAGAAAGGCCCATCGATTAGGTATAGCCATTAGTGGTACCGGTATCCGAACCGAATTTGGTTCTCCGGATGCTGCAATCAGAAAAAAAGAAGTTGAATGGACCAAACAATGGATAACCGTAGCAGCCAAACTAGGCGCACCGGTAATACGTGTATTTACTGCGAAAGCCATGCCAGAAAACTATTCTCGCGAAGAAGTTACCAATTGGATTGCACAGGATATGGCTGCCTGTGCTGCAGAGGGCAAAGAGAAAGGGGTAATCGTTGCATTTCAAAATCATAACGACTTTATAAAAACAGCTGAACAAGCAGAAAAACTGCTTACAAAAGTTAACAGCGAATGGTTTGGATTGGTATTAGATACCGGAAGTTTTGTAACAGAAGAACCCTACGCGGAAATTAAACGAATGACTCATTGGGCAGCTAACTGGCAAATCAAAGAAAAGCTGGTTTACAATGGGGTTAGTGAATCCATGGATTTACCCAAGTTATTTCGGATTGTAAAAAACTCTTCTTATAGAGGATATCTGCCAATAGAAACACTATCACCTGGCAATCCCTTTGAAATTATTCCCCCCTTTGTTCGATTGGTGCGAGCTGCCATGAACCAGGTAATGAATGAGAAAACCTGAGTATCCGAATAGAGAAAATCAGGACATCATTTGATTGGCTGAATGGTAAACCTCCAATTCCCCTTTGCTAAAAGTTTGGTGGAACGAAATACCAGTCGTTTTATAGTAACACCCGGCCATTTATTTACAAAACTACTATACTCCATTCCCTCTACAGAAGGGTATTCAACAGAAAAGGAAAAATCTCCTGCCGGATAGGAAAGTAAAATTTGCTTACCCATTTTAGTTGTGAGCATAATTTCACCGGCACTTCGTAGCTCAATAGTTGCCGTGGTTAAAAATATCTGTTGTAACGAATCTACTTTTTTTTGCAATTGATATTGGTCGCTGCAGGTAATGATTTGTTTTTTTCTATCCAGTGAAACTTGTCGTTTCCATTCTGCCACCCCCGCCTTTGGATCGTAGGCAGCGCCTATATCCATACTAATTTGAGCGAATTCAGGGGTGATTAAACTGCTCACCTCCCGGGCAGCGTATTTACGACCAGCTAATTGTCCATACCCATTAATTACCGGAAGATTATGGAACTGAGATTGGGTAAACCACAGTTCATACCTTTTAGAGGAAAAAGTTCGGGCGGTGTAATTACCTCTGCCGGCATCAATAATCACGGGCTCGCCCTTATAGTAAACAATAAAATCACCTACGTCATTGTGGTTATGACTTTCGGCATTATGCCCCCCATGGGCAGCTAAAAATAAATCTTCCGAACTACGTGCAGTAAGCACCTGAACATCTGCCATCCAGGAATCCATAACGGGCTGATAATTTCCACCAACACCCATTACATTTTTAAGGGTTAGCAGATTGAATAAAAACCGAGGGCGCATAAAATCCTCCGCCGAGCCTGAATATCCTTTTGCCTTTGCAGCAAATTGTTGATAAGCCCAAGATCCCATTCGAATCAAAGAACTGTCGGCTAATATAATTCCCATTCGGTACAGCAGCGCACCATCGGGTGTAAGGGTTGGATCAGCATCGGCAAAATTCACAAAATAACGATCGCCTATATGAACTTTGGGTATATATCCTGCCATATTTTTAATCAGGGGTTCTGAAAAAATATTCACCGCACCCTTCGTACCTGAATGTAATATTTCGAGACAATCAAAAACACTGGCACCAGCGGCAAACCAATATCCAGGCCCTTCATCGCAACTACCTTCATCTGCAAGACTATTTAAATAGCTATCCAAGCCTTGCATGGATTGATATAACATAGCAGCTCTTCTTGTTTCATTTTTTTCCAATAATAGGGTGGTAATCATCCAATTTGAATGAATCCAGGGATTCCAGTTATTCACCGGCTGGGTTTTACTTTGCCAACCATACTGAGCAGATTCAGACACCATGGGAACAAAAAAGCGCTTATTAGTTTCACTGTAAATACGCTTCCTAAACAATACATTGATTGAATCGAGCTGGGGACCCACTAAATAATCTGTTAGCGCCAAAACGGCGGCAGTTTCAGCACCAAACAACTCAACTACCGGATGATCTACATCCGGCAACCCGGTTTTACCAATATGAGCCGGAACACCCCAGAAGCTTTCTTCGCAAATAGACCATAATCCATTTATGATTGCTTCCATAAACCGCCCTTTTTGTTCAATGCTTTCTGCTATGACTAATTTTTTTAGGGCAGCTCTTTTTCCAAAGGAGATATTACTATGTTCTAAGCGATCACCCGATCTTACAAAATTGAGAGATACTGTAGCAGAAATAGGTTCGAATCGATACGTTAGTGCGGCTTCTCCGTCTTTTACCAATTGCGTTAATACTTTTTCAGCAACTGCCTCCTTCCACTCTGCAGCAGTAGTTGGAAAAGGATGATAGGCGGTGGCAGGAATCAGCGAAGATTGAACATTGGCAAGGGTATAGTGGGTAGATAAAATATTTCGTTGGGTAACCTGTGCGGTTAGCTGAACAATTACAAAAAGAAAAAGGGATACAAGAGAAATTTTCATAAAGCGGATTTGTCGCTTCAAAATATGAAAATTCTTGCGAACCGAAAGATTATTCGTGCATTGGGATACTATTCGTAAAAATCCAGATTCTTTTGGTAAGTCTCCTCAAGTTGGGTAAGTGCAAAAAATGCAAAAGTGAGTGCCAGGGAGGCAATGATGATTGCACTGTAATAATAATTGCCATTTACTAAAGTTGCTACCCACTGAAAAGCAAAACTCAGCGGAATTACCCATCCTCTGATAAGGTTGAGCGCTGCACTGGTTACCAAGGTTCTGATATTGGTACCAAATTGCTCCGCCGTTAATGTGAGCAGCATAATGGTAAAGCCCACACTGAGCCCCATCATTGTAAAAAACAAATAATATAAGGTAACGGAATAACGGGCAAACATAAAAAACAAACCCAGGAAAATACTATAAGAAAGTAAAAAGATAAAGATGGCTTTTTTTCTGCTTTTCAGGTACTGACTTAATAATCCACAAAGGGGATCGCCTAAAGAAAAGCCCAGGAAGTTAAGGGAGATTACCGTTGCAGCAACCGGCAAGGTACTCATGCCCATACTGGTGGCTACTTCTTTTGTAAATGTTATTAGAATGCCTGTTGCAAACCATCCGGGCATACCTACTAACAAAACGCAGAAAAATTTCCAGCTGCGGGATTTGCTTCGCAGGATGATTCCAAAATTGCCTTTAGAAACCTCCCGTTTGGCCATATGGGTAAATAGGCCGCTTTCCACCACACTAAACCGCAATAACAACAAGGCTACTCCTAACAGTCCTCCAATAATAAAACTGGTTTTCCACGTAAAAAAAGTGGCCACAATGCCGGCGGTAACCGCACCAAACATACCTATACCACCCACCATAGCAACCGCAAAGCCTCTATATTTTCCGCTGATTTGTTCACTCACCAAGGTAATTCCTGCACCTAACTCTCCCGCCAATCCTACCCCTGCCAAAAACCTACACCACATATACCCATTTACTTCTTTCACATAGGCATTTAAAAAAGTAAAAGCGCTGTACATTAAAATAGAACCGAATAAAACTTTCAGTCTACCAAATTTATCGCCAATGGTTCCCCATAAAAATCCGCCAATCAACATGCCTAACATTTGGGCGTTTAATATATTCCGGGTATGCAATGGCCAGGCACTTTCGGGTATTCCGAGTGATCGAAAACTGTCGATACGTTCGGCACTAAAAATGATAATGTCGTAGAGGTCTACAAAAAAACCCAGCGCAGCTACCATTACTCCTATAATGGCTTTACGGGAAATCGTATCAGCAGAAGTATTCGTCATTAGGATGCTGTGGATGATGGAGTAGTTAATTTAGACCAATCTCCAATACCATAGGGATCGGGATGAACAACAGACACATGCTCATGCTTTATTTTCCATTCCTCGCCCGCCTTGGTGAGCACAAAACTTGCCCGAAAAATATTTTCAAAAATATGATCATTGATTTGAACAGATAAGTGAATAATGCCGCTCACCCATGCCATGCTTTCGGATTCTTCTGAAAAGGGCCCTTCCGTCCATTGGATTGTTTTCAACTGTATGGGAGACAAACAAAAATCTTTCCAACCCTTACTGATTTTCTCAAATCCCCTGGTAGTTAAGCGGGGGCCTTCCAATACAACATAGGTATCTTCGGATGGTACATATTTATGAAGAATTCCAACAACATCCTTTTCGATTATTACCCGATAATGTTCATTAACTGTATCAATAGCAGCAGGCATCATTACATTTCATTTATTTCGTCTGCAATGGTTCGCATGGGGGTGTTATTTTCCGGATGGGCTAAGGCTTCTGCTTCCTGCTGAACAATTCGTAAGATACGGGCAGTAAATCGGGCATGCCAACCTTGTCTTTCTTCGGCAGCCGCTTCATCGGGCACATAGGTTTCAATATCTTTTCGGCTAAGTAACCCTTTAGACTCCAGCAACCGTTCCAGGGTATCCATTCGCTCATGTGCAACAGCAACTTCAGTAGCAATGGCCATGGCTATATTCAATACCCTTTCTACAGCAGGATCTTCCAGAAAGTAAGGTCGCCCCCCTTTACTTTTGTTTCCGGCCATTACAATGTCATTCACTGCATCAACCCCGGGATTACCCTGTATCGATCCGCCGGCATGTGATCCACTTAATTCAGTTTTCATACGATTTGTTTATTCGTGCAATCTTTTATTAATTTTTTACGCCTTCCATCCACCAAATACATTCCAGATTGGGCTGCGTCCATAATCTTCTGTTACTTTTCCGTCCTGCTTCTTTTTATCTAGGTCATTAATGGCTTTTACGCCTACCTGCATAAATTTATCTTTTGGCACGCCTGCTTCTTCCATCAATGCTGCGGGTTGCAAATCGTGCATATGGCCCCAATAAGGTTCTGCATTATAATACGCATCCCAGTCGCGCATAAATTGTTCGTACATGCTCATCTCGGGTGTATACTGGGGTTGTTCGATATGGAGATTGAGTCCACCCTTTTTCAATACCCGATTGATTTCAGCAAAAATTGTATGAATAGATTTTCCGCCGGTTTCGTGTAAAAACATGGTGGTTTGTACCCAATCGAATTGTTCATTGGCAAATTCTTGCATACGGGCTGCATCCGCCTGTATAAAAGTAACATTATTAATTCCCAAAGCATGTGCCCGGGCTGCGCCATATCTAAGCATGGGGGCTCCCGCATCAATACCAATCACTTGCGCATCCGGAAATGCCAATGCAATGGGTAAGGTGTTATGCCCTAAACCACAGCCTATATCTAAAATTTGTTTGGGATGAAAATCGGGATAAGTTTCTTTTACCCAGGCTGCTATGGCTCTTCCTCCGCCATCTGTTAAGCTGCCCAGCATACCTCCACTGGTTACAAACAATCCACTATCATAATTGGCTGCATTGGAAACATCACCCGGAAAATATTCTGTATGATAGCTTCCCGGCATCAAATGATTGTCTACATGCGTTAAATAAGGAGGCACCTGAAAATTTTCTTTTAATTGTAATATCTGCGTGCCTTCTAATTCATGCGCTACTTTTTGGGCAAGTTGATTGGCCTGCCGCAATACAACCGACCTTCCATTTTGCTGGCGCATTTCCATGGTACTTCTTCTAAGGGCAGCCCACATCTGATAAACAGGATCTTTTTTCATGGCTTCCCCCACTTCAAACCGATCGTTGAAGCTGCGCCCATGCTCTTTTGCAAAAGCAGGTTCTACGCGGCTCGTATAGGCAAGTTGATTTCCGGGTGCAATTACCGTACTTACAAAACGATTTAAATTGGCGAGAAAATTATATCGGGCCCGTTCATCATGACTAAACTCTGGAAATACAGCATGCTGCTTCAGTTCAGTCCACACAGGGGGTAATTGGTAAGGCATATCACTGTTTTTTTACAATATAATCAAAAAAATTATTTCGCCTGCCCATATCCGCCGCCGCCGGGAAGTTCCATCACCAATTCTTCACCCGGCAACAATTTATCATGCCCTTTAGGAGGGGTATGTCTCTTTTTTCCGTTCGCCATTTTCACGAATACTTTTCCACTTTTCCCCGACTCCCCACCCAGCAATCCATAGGCCTGGTGATTGATTTTTTCGGTCACGTTGCTGATTTGTATGGGAGTGTTTCCAATATTTCTATACGAAAATCTTTGTCCTTCCCCTCCCGGGTATTTTCCTTTTCCGCCGCTTCCTTTTAATAAACTTTTTTCGGTTACCAGAACGGGGGCATCATTTTCAAAAACCTCGATGGGTACATTGGCCACATTGGTAGGATAACATAAGGTTGGCGCGCCGGCCATTCCTTTTCTGCCACCATATCCGCCTGCCAAAAACAGATATTCTACAAATTCAGATCCATCTGCCCGCTTTCCACTTAATACCATCACCCAAACTGCAGCCCCACAATCGGCCTGCACCTGATCGGGCACTGCCTGCGCAAGTGCTTTCATTACCGGTCCGTGTAACAAATTACCGGTAACATTTCTGGCACCCAGCGGAGAGGGCTTTTGGGCATTGAGTAAACTGCCTACCGGCGCCCATACTTTGATGGGTCGAAAACTGCCTTCATTATTGGGCACCTCCGGACTAAACACACACTTAATAGGATACGCGGTATAGGCAAACACATAATTCAAAACAGCATTAATAGCCAGGCTATGGGCGGGAGAAGTACCGGTATAATCTACCTCAATTTCATCTTTTCGGATGGTAAGGGTACAAACAAATTTTACCGGCTCCTTTAATCCATCTCCATCGGCCTCGTATTCTGCGGTATATACTCCATCCGGTGCTTTGAGAATGGCATCCCGCATCGCTTTTTCAGATGCTTGTATAATCTGTTTTCCTAATTCATCAATGGTATCAATACTATTCTCATCGAGCATTCTGTGTAACGATCGAATGCCCTGATCATTGGCAGCTACCTGTGCAAGAATATCTCCCATGGTTTGGCGCGATGCTCTTACATTAGATGCTATCAATGAAAAAATGGTTTCATTTCTTTTCCCTTCACTAAACAATTTCATGGGAGGTATATACAATCCCTCTTCATAATAATCTTTGGCACCTGCACCCCATAATGTTCCACCAATATCCGGTGAATGGGCGATGCAGCCAATAAATCCAATCAGCTTATTTTTTCTGAATATGGGTGTTACTATACCTATATCTGGTTTATGACCTGCACAAAGCCAGGGGTCATTGGTAATTACTACATCACCCGGCTTCCATTCTTTTAGGGGGAAAAAATCTTTAATCAGGGCTTTTACCAAAAAAGGCATAACGCCTAAAAAAGAAGGCACACTAACACTGCTCTGTGCCAGCGATTGCCCTCGGGTATCCATCAACACTACGGCAAAGTCGGCACTCTCCCGGGTAACGGAAGAGAAAGCAGTTCGTTGTAAAGTAGTGCCTGCTTCATCTACCAATGAAATAAGCCTACTCCAAAGCACACTCAGCTCGATTGCATTAAACGATATTTTATTTTTTTGTAGGGCCATTTTCAATTAGCTATTTGGGTAAAAATATCCGCTGATATGGGTTCATTTACCTTACGTTGTAACCATTGTATATCCATCCAGCGAATACCATCAAAAAATAATTTAACGGAACCCGGTTGCATAAAAAATCCGTTGGCAGTTTTTATTTTTTTAAACTGACTATATACCCGGTTGTGAAATCCTACGCTGGTAATAAAACTTACTCCCCTAATTAAGAATGACTTTTGATCGATTTGAAAATTAGTTACCATTTTCTTGGGGTCGGTGATTTGAACAGTATAACAATCAAATCCATCTACCCGATCGTCTGCCAATCTTTCCACCCGAAACGAATCCCGATCGGCATAGCGAATGATACCAAAACCAAAATTGTTACTCCATGAAAAATACACCTGGTATTTTTTAGCTTCCTCACTCATCTGATTGGAAGTTTGCTTTCCATCATATATCAATTGCATGAACATCCGATCGCCTGCCATTGCATCAAACCGAATTTTTCCATTTGCTTGATGGGCGGCAGTGTTTTCGGTTGGATAAATTCGATACATACTGTACGTGTCAAAAAATCGCAGATGGGCCGTATCTGTTTTTCCAAAAGGGGTAAAAGTTGCTGTTCCCTGTAAAGAAAGTGTAGTTGGCTGTTGCCATACATCACCACCCGAAGCGATTACGGTTTTTTGTAAAATTTCGAGCGCAGTTTGGCAGAAGCTATTTTTAAGCTGCGTACATAACAGTACAACCATTAAAAAATAGGTTTTCATAACAATTCAATTACGAGATTATTATATCTGTCTGCCTTTACCGTGCTATTATAACCAACAACCGTAGTACTTTCAAATTCTTCAATAATGCAAGGGCCTTTGATGAGTTGATTGGGTTTTAGCAGGTAACGATCGTACACTGGGGTTATTGCATATTGTTTTCCCCAATATACTTTTCGTTTTCCTTTCAATGCTTTCGAATGGTTGCCTACTACTGCCTGTTTGGGAATAAGTGAGGTTGTGGGTCCGCTCACCAGAACGCGCCAGGTAACTGCTTCAATCGGAATCCCTTCAATATCTCTTCCATATCGCAACCGATATTCAGCCTGAAATTCACGGGTTATAGTGGATATTGATGCGAGGGTTAATTTTTCAGCAGGAATGGGTATGTTAATTTCATGTCCCTGCCCTGCATACCGCATATCTGCTACGATAGAAATCTGCCTATCACGGGCAGCTATTCCGGCATTGCGTAAAAATGCTTTGCCCTGAGCCGTCATCTCGGCAATCAATTTATTCAAGTGTTTCCAGTTAATAGAGGGGAGGGTGCTGATATAACTGGTAATTGCTTCGGTAGCAACCGGACTCACCAAAAATCCCAGTGCACTTAATACCCCTGCTCCGGCAGGAATGATCAGTTGTTTTGCATTGAGTTGGCGGGCAACCTGAAAAGCATGTACCGGTCCGGCACCGCCAAAGCCCAGCATGGAGAAATGTCGGGGGTCTAGCCCTTTTTCAATGATATGTACCCTTGCTGCGTTGGCCATATTTTCATTCACGAGGCGATGAATGCCCCAGGCAGCTTCCTCCACCGATATTTTCAGCGGAGTGGCAATCTGTTTTTGAATGGCAGCCATGGCAAGGTCTTTTCGCAGCGGCATGGTTCCTCCCAGAAAATAATCTTCGTGTAAAAATCCTAATACCAGATCGGCATCTGTTACTGTAGGTAGGGCGCCTCCCCGATTATAACAGGCCGGACCGGGTTGAGAGGCGGCACTTTCCGGACCAACCGTTAATAATCCCAATTGGTTAACCCGAGCAATACTTCCTCCTCCTGCGCCAATTTCAATCATATCAATCACAGGAATACGAACAGGCAACCCACTTCCCTTTTTAAAACGCTTTTCGCGGGCTGCTTCAAAGTGATTGGTGATTTCGGGTTTGCCGTTTCGGATCATAGACGCTTTGGCGGTAGTTCCCCCCATATCAAAAGCAACCAAGTCTTTTTTCTTTACCAGATTGCCGAAAAATATTCCTGCCATGGTTCCGCCGGCAGGGCCGCTTTCGAGCAATTGCACAGGTGTTTGAATGGCCCCTGCTATTGTAGTGAGTCGTCCGGCAGAGTTCATGATATGCAATTTTCCGGCAAAACCCATTCCCCTCAAAATCGAATCCAATTGGTTGAGGTAGTAACCGGTTAGCGGTTGCACATAAGCATTCATCACGGTTGCGCTGGTGCGCTCGTATTCTCGTATTTCGGGCATCACTTCACTGCTGAGTGAAAATGCCAGCTGGGGAAATTGTTTGCGAAGGATGGCCCCAATTTTTTGTTCATGTGAAGGGTTTGCATAAGAGTGTAACAAGGAAACGGCTACCGCCTGAATCCCTTTTTTTACAAGAGATTGTAAAACAGTAATCACCTGTTTTTCATTCAGCGGCGTGATGATATTTCCGTTCCGATCAACTCTTTCCTGTATGCCTTTTCTAAAAGAACGTGCAACCAGGGGTTCCGGCATTTTAATAAATATATCGTAGATGTCGTAGCGCATTTCTCGCCCAATTTCCAGCACATCTTCAAAACCGGCGGTGGTAAGTAATGCAGTAGGGGCTCCCTTTCTTTCAATAATGGCATTGGTTACTAAGGTGGTGCCATGAATGAGGGTAGTTACATCGCGAATAGATTTTCCATGTTGTACCAGTAATTCCTGCACCCCATTTAAAATACCTTTAGTGGGATCGGGATAGGTAGTGAGGGTTTTGCCAAAGAATAATTTACCGGAGTCGGGCTCCAGCAATACTAGGTCTGTAAAAGTTCCGCCAATATCTATTCCTAATTTCATACGGTTTAATGATATTCTTCCCCTCCACTAACATTGATGGCTTCGCCAGTAATATAGGCCGCTTCATCACTGCATAAAAAAGCCACGGCTTTGGCAATATCTTCGGTTTGTCCGGTTCGGCCCAGTGGATTTTTTTGAACAATCGACTGCAGATAGGTTTCGTAATCCATTCCCAACTTTTCACTGAAAAAACTGTTCTGCCAATGTCCGAGACCGGTAGTAATATGGTTGGGACAAACTGCATTTACCCGAATTTTATGTTTCCCCAATTCCACGGCATTGCTGCGGGTAAGGCCTACCAGTCCATGCTTACTGGCCGTATAGGCCGCAGCAAATGGGAAGCCGCTTTTGGCAGCCTGAGAGGCAATATTGATAATTACACCGCCGGTTCCTTGTTCAATCATTTGAACAGCGGCATGTTTACTGCAAAGAAAGGGTCCTTTTAAATTAACATCCAATACCACATCCCAACTGCTCTCTTTAAATTCGGTAAAGGGTTCCATTAAATAACCTACACCTGCATTGTTTACTAAAATATCTATCCTGCCCAATGAGGCTGCCGTTTGATGAATGAGTTCTTTACATTCAGATTCAATTCTAACATCACAAGGGATAGTAAGTACCTGCACACCGAAAGCACGGCATGCGTCTGCAATTGCATTCATTTCAGAAGTTACACCAATATGTTCGGCAGCCAGGTCTGCTCCTTTGGGGGTTCCAAGATCGCTGATAACAATATTACATCCTTCGTAAGCCAATTTTAGTGCAATTGCTTCTCCAATTCCCTTATGTCGTCCGGAACCGGTAATGATGGCCACTTTATTGGTAAGCTGGTACATACTGTATGGATTTAAATATCGCTGGCAACAATAAAAATCGGATTATCCGCAAACTCATTAAACTGTTTGGCACCGGCCTGAACGGCTTCAGAAGAAAGGTCGGCAAAAAATGCATTCATATCAGGTACTTCAATGATTTCGCAATAGGCATAGGGCCCGGGGGCATCAGATCCAAGCAGATTATTCATTTTCAATACGCGAAAATCCTGTACGGAAGACAAAGATGTAACCACAGGAATATCTTTTGCTTTTGCCCAATTTTCGTAATCCGTTACCGAAGCCGTTGGTTTTAGATTGTATAATGCTAGAATGGTTGGCATAGAAGAAAATTTATGGTTGTTTAAGAAACTCTTTCTTTGGTAAATGCAGCTACTCCGGTTGCCAATAACCCTTGCACACTATTCAACAACAGGCGAACTCCTTTGGCAGACAAATCTCTGGCCTGATCTGCATTAGCAGCAACAGTGCCGGGAATTTTTCCATGTTTCACCATGATTTGAATGGCCTGATCGATGAGTGCTTTCACTTCCGGATGATTGGGGCCATCGGTGAAACCCATGCTGAGTGCGAGATCACGGGGGCCAATAATAAATCCATCTACCCCTTCCACTGCACACATACTTTCTAATTGTTCAACCGCTTTTACGGATTCTACCATGGGTAATACCAAAGTTTCGGCTTTAGCTGTGGTAATATATTCCTGTTGAGATAATTTTCCGGCCATATAGTCGGCGGCACGAACGGGACCCAATCCCCGATTGCCGGCGGGATAATATTTTATTGCTTTTACCAGTTGAGCGCAATCTTCGGCTGTTTCTGTTCCGGGCATCATTATTCCCATTACGCCAGCGTCGAGGTATTGCAAAATTAATTTCTCGTCTAAACTTCTCACGCGGGCCAATGGGGTAATTCCGGTAGATTCCATGGCGCGGATCATGTGAGTAGCTTCCGTAAGGGTAATCGCTCCATGTTCACTATCGATGATGTAAAAATCAAGGCCCATCCAACCCAGGTACTCACAAACCGTTGGGTCGGTGGTGGGGGAAATTACTCCGTAACAGGTAAGATTGCTGGCAAGTCTTTTTTTAACTGCTTTGTTCAACATAGTATATCAATTAGTATTCAGCTCAAGTTTGGGTACACTAATGTAATTCCTGGATAGTACCATCTGCTATTTTATTGCGGATGAAGTTCATCAAACCACCGCTGGCAGCAACTTCAGCAACAAAGGGCGCGACGGGAACACTGGAAAAAACTTTTCCATTGGTAAGGTTTGTGATTTCTCCAGAATCGGTATTATAAGAAAGTTCATCTCCTGTATTACATTCTAGGTTAATGTCTTTACTGGTGATGAAAGGCATTCCATAATTGATGGCATTTCTGAATTGCAGGCGGGCAAAACTGGTGGCAAACACCGCTTTTATGCCGGCTCCAATTAATCCGGTTACACAATGCTCAATACTTTTACCTCCTCCGGCAAAATTATGTCCGGCCACAATAAAAGTATACCCGGCATCCACAAAGCCGTTTTCACGATTAAATTCTTCTGCTACGCCTGCCATTACCCATTTAGCATTTTCGGCAGGATTGATAGGAGACGTCCAGAACTTTTGGAGAATCATATCGAAACTCATCACATAATTTTTTGCAACCCAGGCTTTACCGGTAATAATGGCCATTTGTATATATTTTTTCGGTTACCAATTTTGAGAACGGGGATCGGTAATCTCCCCTTTAATTGCACTGGCGGCAACAACTGCCGGTGAGGTAAGAAATATTTTAGCGTTTTTACTGCCCATTCGTCCTTTCATATTTCTGTTGCCAGCGCTCAGAACAATATCTCCATCACCGGCAACGCCCGTATGTATGCCGGCACAGGGTCCGCAGCTGGGGGTTTCTATGGCCGCTCCGGCCCGGATAAGGGTTTCAAAATAGCCTTTTTGAATACATTCCAAGTAAACAGACTGACTGGCAGGAATACATATCATATTTACATTTCGGTGAATTTGTTGTCCTTCCAGAATTTTAGCCATGATGGCAAAATCTTCGGTTCTACCATTGGTGCAGGTACCTACAAATGCTTTATTAAATTTGGTTCCTATTACCTTTTCAATAGGTACTACATCATCTAGTTTATCGGGCATAGAAACCGTGGGCCCTACCTGAGTAACATCTACTTCATATACGGCATCATAGCGGGCGTCTTCATCGCTGCTTACAAAACCCCATTCCCCTTTCTGAACAGGTGCAAGATAATTAGCGGTAGTAGCATCCGGTGCTATTATTCCATTTTTTGCACCTAAGTCAACCGTCATATTACACAACGTCATTCTTCCGGCCATACCGAGTGATTCTATAGCTGGTCCGGTAAATTCAAGTGTTTTATAAATAAGATGCCCATTCCAGTGCATCATGCCCATGATGTGCAGACTCAGATCTTTGGCCATTACCCAGGGTTGCCAGGTACCTTTGATTACAAATTTTACCGACTCGGGAACTCGAAACCAGCATTTGCCCGTAGCCATAGCAATGGCGGCATCGGTAACGCCAATGGCATTTCCAACAGCACCAACTGCCCCATAGGTATTGGCATGCGAATCGGTTCCAATAGATACCTTGCCGGGCAGCACATGCCCTTGCTCTACCATTAACTGATGCGCAATTCCTTGTCGTCCCAAATCATAGAAATAAGGAATATCATATTTATGTACAATCTCCCGCCATTCATTTAACATGGTAGCGAATTGTTCTGTGGGTGGTGGTGCAAGATGATCACTTACACAAATCAACCGTTGCTTGTCGAAGAGTTGTTTGTCGGGAGAAAGACTCTCAAATGCTGTAAAACACTGCTTTCCCAGATAGTCCATGGTCATTACTGTGTGCACATCAACCCAAACCAGTTGTCCGGGCACCACAGCGGTTCTTCCACTGTTGCGTGCCATTATTTTTTCGGTGATCGTCATTCCCATTGTATAGATCTTATTAGAGAGAGAAATTAAGTGGTACCGGTTATCAGGCTTCTTTAATATAGCTGGCCTGATCGTATAGGCTCAAAGGAATTACCGATTGATCGGCGGTTTTCCATTCTTCAATCATAGTTAGGCCTTCGAACTTTCCATTCATAGAATGTTGCCAAACGCGCATACGGTGGGTAGAAGAAATTGGGGTAATCATTTCATACAGCATAGAACCGGGGAACTGCTTGTACGACCACCAGAGCAGGATATTCTTACCGCCATTAGCTTCCCAGGCTTCGCCGATGATGCGGTGGTTATCATATTTCATCACCCCGTTTTCATCAAAGGGCGACATCCCAAAATTGTGAAACTCCTCCCTACCGGAATCGAATGAGTATTCATTCGCCTGTCGCCATTCATTTCCGGAGAGGTGAAGGCTTAGTTTACTTTTGTGTGTAAACATAACTTCCGCGTTTTCACTCAGTCGGGTATAGGTGCCCTCCCAAATACCCGTCATGCTGGGGAATAGCTTAAGAGATAACATACAAGTGGTTTTTAAAAAATAGTTAATAAAGTTAACTATTTTTCATAATCGAAAAAATTAATTTACCCAGTATAAAAAAGGGTGGGTATTGCTGGTACTAACTAGGAGTAATTGCATGCTTATATAGCCTGAACGAAATCAATAAAGCCAGCAATAATAACCCACTCACTACTCGGAATCCGGTAACATAGGAAAACATATCGTGAAAATAGGCCGTGAGAATAGGGCCAAGGGCTAAACCAACGGACTGCACGATGCTGATGGTTCCATTTATTTTTCCTGCCGCACGGGTGCCGAAGTTTTTCATAATGATGAGATTGCCTATAGTATAAATTCCTCCCCATCCCAATGCCATAACAGGTATCATATAATCGAGGCTGGGTATTGTGGTTACACTATAGCCCAGTGAACCAATCGCCATTAATCCACAACAAAAAGCATACATGAAAAAAGGACTCACGTAATCAGCAATAAATGAAAAAAGGAATTTCCCGATAATGGAGAATAAAAAGTAGGTGCTCAACCAGCTTATGGCCATTTTCAGGGGAAAGCCAGATTCTGTAACATACAAAACCGTGTTCTTTATCATGGCAACAATACTATAGAAAATGCAAAATGAGCAGAGGGATAGCAACCAAAACAAGGGGGTTCTTATGGCAACTGCATAGGTTAGTCCTTCCGAAGAAGATGATTTTTTAACTTCCGGTGCTCCTTGTTGAGCAGGCATTTCAGTAGGTTTATTTTTCATCAGTATCCCCACCAGAATAGCCAGTATAAAAGGCAATACTGCCAGCCATTGCATGGCATCGCGCCAGCCGTGCGACTGAATATAGGGAACCAACGGAGAACGTGTTGCAATAAATCCGCCTAAGCTGGTGCCGGTTAATATTATACCGAGTGCCAATCCTCTCTTTTGTTGAAACCACGATGAAATGAGAATGATATTCGGTATGCTTCCAGATGTAACCAATGCGATGGCTAGTAAAACATGAACGCCATACACCTGATAGATAGTTTGGGTGTGGCTATATAAAACATAGGAGGCTGCCAAAACGATCGAGCCAAAGATGATTACTTTTTTAGGGCCCAGTTTATCGATAAAAATACCAGCTACTAAAACAAAAAAAGCCGCCGTAATATCACTGATGGCATCCCGCCATTTTAGCAAATGGAGATGCTGATTATCAATTTGAAAGGTCTCTTTTAAAAAGGTATCAAAAATAGAAGTGATGGAAGCGCTCATACCGCTGTTGATGGTTATGGTGATTAGTGCCAGCAAAACCATGATCCAGGGGTACGCTTTTTTTATTGTATGCATAGAGGAGGGGGTATAAAAACCGTAAAAAATAACAGTTACAATTCAACCATCATTACGCCGATATTTACTCCGTCGTAGAGGTTCATCAAGGCTCGGGGCATCTGCTCAATTCCATGTAAAATATGTTCACAGGGTATTAATTTGCCAGCCCGAATCCAATTGGCCAGAGTGGCTTCATATTCCGAAAAATAAGAGGTATAATCATACACAAAAAAGGCTTCCATTTTAGCATCCTGCAACCCAATCCGGTAGATATTTTTAAACGCATGGTATTGCTCAATGGGCAGCAGATATTCGGATATTCGTCCACATATCACTATGCGGGCTCTGCGATTAATTCGGAGGAGTACCTCATCAAGTAATTTTCCGCCAACATTATCAAAATAAACATCCATTCCATCGGGAAACAATCGATCGAGCTGTGCTTCTACCGAATCGGATTTGTAGTTGATGGCTGCATCATATCCCAGTTGATCAGTTAATTGACTACACTTGGCATTTGACCCCGCCAATCCCACTACCTGTGTGGCTCCCAGGGCTTTGGCTACCATTGCACACTGACTCCCCACCCCCCCGGCCGCACCCGAAACCAATACTCGATCGCCGGCAGTTACACGCCCGATATCACGCATCCCAATAAGTGCGGTAAAGCCACTCATGGCCAAACTGCTGATGCCATGCGAAAGGGGCAGATCGGAATGTTGCATCCGATAGATCAAATAATAGGGATCATTGGCATTAACCACCGCGTACTCTCTCCATCCCATCTTAGCCTGAATGATATCGCCGGGCAGATAATCGGGATGATTACTCCTGATCACCTCCCCTACACCCCGCCCCATCATCACATCTCCCAATGCCAATGGCTTTTCAAAGCTGGTTTCATTGCGCATATACCGTAACATAACCGGCGCTAGCCCTAAATACAAAACCCGAATAAGTAATTCACCAGATTGAATAACGGGAATGGGTACCTGTACGAGTTCGAAATTCGATGCTTCTACCCGTTGGTTGGGTCGCTCTTTTACTATCCATTGCCACATAGCATCTGGTAAGTTGAGCGGAATATTTGACCGGGTATAATTCATATAATTATTTCATTATCAATTAATTAAACAAAGGCAAACAACTGTATTTTATTAATTAGCTCCCTACTTTTTGCAAGGGATTGGAGGATTTTTATTTGGAAGTGCTAGAAAATACTTGTTTGAAAATAATCATTTAGCTGATTCACCAGTGAAAAAAGTGAGACAAATATTGGTAAGTACGGTTTAATTTGTTATTTTTCAGATTAGTTAACATGGTTAACTAATTATTTTTCATTTATCTACCACCCAAAACCATTTTTATGCATATGAAAATGCTGAAAAGAATCATTGGCCTGTCTACATTTTTCCTGCTGCTGATACCCACGCTTTATGCGCAGGTTACCATTACCGGAAAAGTGGTTAACAAAGAAGACAAGGCCGCCATTGAAGGCGCCTCGATTCAAGAAAAAGGCACTAAAAACGGCGTAAACACCGACAAATCGGGTAATTTTTCTATCCGGGTTAGTTCTGCCAATGCTCGCTTAACTGTAAGTGCCGTTAACCACAGAACCCAGCAAATAGATTTGAACAACCGAAAATCAGTGGATGTTTGGCTGGAGGAAGAAGTGAATCAATTAAATGAAGTGAGTGTTACCGCAGGTAGGCAACCTACACGTAAAATTGAAGCAACGCAGGCTGTAGACATTATAAGCAACAAAGTGTTGAAAGCCATCAAGCCAGAAAGCTTTGCCGAAGCTGTAACCTTAACTCCCGGAGTATTTGCTAATAACTCTCAGGGCAGAAGAGGGGGCATTGTTATCAGGGGCTTTCCGGATGGTAACCCCCTAGGCGGATTGGTGTATACCAGTATTTTATTGGATGGATTACCCGCTTTTGGTAGCGCCGGACGATTACCGGATGCTGGATTTGGCTTCGACGACAACGTAGAAAAAGTAGAAGTAGTAAGAGGAAGTACAGCAACAGTATATGGTCGCTCGGCAGCTGCTGGTGTAGTAAATATCATTAGCAAAACCGGTGGAGAAGATACACACGGCTCTTTCAAATTTAGCCGGTACGACAATATCCATACCGACAACAGTTACCTGAACTATCGGCTTGATTGGAACATTAATGGCTCCCTCTCGAAAGATAAATTGGTTCGCTACAACATTGGGGGGTGGACGGTAGACGACCGTGGTTTTAGAAAAACCGGTTATACCGATCATGGCTGGCAACTGAGAGGAAACTTTGATTTTATTAATGCCGATAAAAAAGGGAAAATCAGATTGGGCTTTATTTTAAGCAACTATAGTTTCCAAAACCTCACCGATGTTCCCATCGATCCAGTTACCAAACAATTGCCTACCGGATGGCAAAATATTAACGCTTTCTTGTTCCCGGGCTTTACCAGTCAAACCTACTCCGTTTTCGGAACCCGCAGCAGTACTACCTTACCACGTCCATCAGGTGTTGCGGTATTAGACCCCAATGGGCAACAAATTACCCGCAATATCAACGAGCAGCTTTCTAACAACAATACCAGCAAAAACATACAAATCAACTTCTCATTCGACAGAAATTTGGGAAGAAACTGGACCATTGAAAACAAGTTTCGCTTTCAAAGTTTATACAGTGGAACTAAATATCCATTCTCTATACCATCATTTTACAACAGTAATGGATTGTATTCTGCTGCGGTATTACCTACACCCCTCACCCCGGGTACAGTGTATACTTCTTCCGGAGGTGCTTTCCGTTTGATGTTGGATGGCGATTCGTACGATGATGACTTTATGAATGAATTGCGCTTGAAAAAAGTATGGAATCAGGGAAATGGAAAGAGACAAGTATTTCAGATCGGATACTATTTTTCAAATACCAACCTGAAACCAACCACGTTTAGCTATTCTCATTTTGTAAATCCGCAGAATCCTAATAACCTGCAATTAATTAATGGTATTATACCTGGCAGATTGGCTTTATCTCCTGCTGTTAGTATCCCACTGAACATCACCATTGCCAGTGCTAGTGCTAGCCCACAAAGAGGCAGCATCACCCGCAGAGGACGCTACAACGAGCAGGTGAATGCCATTTTTGCCGGACATGAGGTTAAGTTTAACGATAAACTCACCGTAAATCTGGGAGCTCGTTACGACTGGCTGAATATGGATATGCGTGAAACCAAAGCGCCCTTCGATAGTGCCATTACCCGAAATTTAGATTTTGGCGACTATTCATTGTCGTTGGGAGTTAATTACCTGCTGAGTAGAAATGCAGCCTTGTATGCGAATGCAAATCGCTCTTACCGGATGCCAGACTATACTGCGTTTACATCATTGGAATATATAAGTGCAACCGCAAATAATGCAACAGCTAGCACACTACTGAGATTGCCCGGTGGATTATCCGGCAATGAAATCATCACTTCTTTTGAGGGAGGTTTCAAAGGTCAGGCCGGTGATTTTGGAATTGACCTTTCATTCTACCACAATACTATCAAAAACCGATTAGCTTCTATTTTTGAAAATGGTATCCTGGTTTCCAAACCCTTTGGTTCTAATCGTATCATGGGATCTGAAATATCGCTTTCTTGGGCACCTTCCCAAGCACTGCGTGGATTTAGTGTAAGAACCAGTATTACTTTACAGAATGCCACTTTCACTAACTTCAAAATTTCGAATGGCGCTTCCGGAGGAATCATTGGAAAACAATCGAATCTGCCTGATGTAGACGTAAATGGTAACCTATTCGGGTTAAACATAATTAACGAGGCTAATAACCAAACCTCTATCGATGTAGTTGGTAAACGCTTACCCAACGTTCCAAATTATATCTGGAATACAGTAGCCTTATACCAGGGCAAATGGTTTGGTTTAGATTTCTCTGCCAATGCCGTTGGAAAGAGATATGCAGATGCTACTAACTTGATAGACCTGGGCAACCTTACAGTAATAAATGCAGGTGGTTATGTACGGGTAAATGTAGGCGGAAAGAAAGACATAAAAATTGGTTTACAGTGTAAGAACCTGGGTAACAGACAGGGCTTGCAAGGTATAGCTGGGTTGCAGGAAAACACTACAGCGCTGGGTCAATTGCAAACCACCCCTAACTTTGTAAACAATGGAGTGCCTATCTGGTCGCAAGGGTATTTACAATTACCCAGAAGATGGATTGCCTATATCTCATTTGAGTTCTAATCAATACTTTCTTCCAAAAAAAATACCCCCGAAATCGGGGGTATTTTTTTACCTATAATTTTTATTATCCGTTTTTCTTTTTTCTTTCTTCCATTACTTTTTTATAGTATTTCCAGCTCGTCATATTAGGGGCAGTAAAAGCAGCCGGGGCATGTTCGTATTCTGGAAAGTTTTTGCTTACAAAATCTTTGATAGCCTGGGGCAGATCGGCATATCCGTTTTTCAATTTATATCCCCTGCTTTGATACAATAAATTTCCGGGGCGACTGCTCATTTTCATCCAGGGTAAAAAGTCGCTAAAGCGGGTCCATGAAATATCAGCGGTAGCATTATTCAATTTTCGGTTATTCAGTTCTTTCTCACTAAAGAAAAAATTAAATAATTCGGCTCCCTGGTAAACATCGCTGCGGGTATTCTCCGGCCATTCTTCTTTTTTTAAGGGTGAGGGATACGAAAGTGGTACATCATTATAAATACCCATCCGGTCGTTTCCCATTTTTTCGTAGGGCACTTTAAAAGCCCCATATTTAAATACCTGATTTACCGGATCGTTCCATACATGCATTACTTCTACTTCATCACCGGTCCAGGGATTTTTCCAGGCAGATAAAATTTCATTTGTTTTAGGATCCTGATAAACCAACATTTCGCGGGTAATCAGTCGCCAACCGCTATCGCCGGGTAACTTTTCTGAACGGGCAATATTGAACATTTCAAAATTGAACAAATGCTTCCAGGGCTTATCGGGATCGTACGCATAAATAGCTCCTTTGGCATAAAATACTACTTCATCAGAAGGATCCAGGGATCCCCTTACTTTCATGTAAGCATCCATATTATCAATTGGATCGCTCAGGTTATACGTTCCTTTTTTTTGGGCAGTTACATCCGAAAGCACCATTAGGCATAGGAATGCCCAGCATAACTTTTTCATATGGGTTGTTTTTTAATCTTGGGTAAATAGGGTTGTTAGCACTTTTTCCGGCTGATGCCGTATATTTTTTTGTTCGATGATTTGCCAAGTAGCTCCTTCCGGACCCCGAAAAACAAAACTCAGTTCTCCGAATTCATTTTTTTGAATGGCAGTCGGTTGAAGTCTATGCTTCCCAACCAAACCATGTACAAAAGATAACCGCGGCGTGTAAAAAGTATGCATGGTTATTCCCGGCTCTCCCAAACGCTGGTGAGCAGATGCATCGGGTTTGTTTTTGTGCACTGCCATGAAAAATTTTAGTTTTCCGCAGATGTTATTCGGACTCACAAAGCCCTGATAATAGTGTGCATAGCCATCGGGCATCAGAAAAGTAGCTTTGGGGCCTTTGTTATGATCACCATCAATCACAGGGGGCCTTTCTGCCCGCAAACCCAGGGCTGTTTGCAGATACATCAACTGTTGCATACTGTCTACCCGAATGCAAAAATCGTGGTGGGTAAACTCACTGGTTTGCAAGGGGGTAGCTGGATCGATGGTTCCATACCCGGGAATGGTATATCCATATCGCTGAAAGAAAACATGGTTAAAAAACTCACCGTATACGGCATTCTCCCGAACTCCCACGGGGCGTTTAAAAAAACTCAGCTCCCCACCAACATTAATGCGCAGGGGATCATCAAACACCGGAACCGTTGGCAACCATTTCTCCTGACGACTCCGCAGAAACTGATACACATCTGTAATGCGAATAATGTCTTTGGTTAAAACTACACTCAGTCGTTGCCCTACCGTTTCGGGTTCAGCATATCCAACACCGGGGCCCAATAATTTATCCCAAACAATAATGCGCAACAATCCATGGGAATCTATGGAACCATTTTGCAGGCGATAAACGGCAGCGCCCACAGGTACTCCGTACAGTTGTGTTGACTGAACAGCGGTAAGTTGGGCACTATCTACCACCCGAAATCCAAACTCCCGAAAATAGCGAATAGCCGGTGTTGCCTGGGCTGTTCCCAGCACTACTTCATATACCCCACTGATACCGGTGGCAGGTATGGTATCCTGTGCTTGTGCTATTTGAAGAAAAAGCAAACAACCCAACCCTATAAAAAAATTACGAATCATATTAACTATTTTGAATGAGTAATTTACCCTGATGTTCTCCGGTAAATAATTTATTGAGTGAATCAGGAAACTGTTCAATCCCGGGTATAATATGCTCTCTGTATTTTATTTTACCTTCTTTTACCCAGGTGCTGATATCGTTGATGGCTTCATTTGCTCTGCCAAAATAATCGAATACAATGATGCCCGATAAGGTTGCACGGGCACTAACAATTTTTAAATAATTAGATGGGCCAATAGGGGTAGATTGATTATACTGGCTGATTGCCCCACAGATCACTATCCGGCAACCGATGGCCAAACGGGTTAGTGCCGCGTTTAAAATATCCCCACCCACATTGTCGAAAAAAACGTTTATTCCCTCGGGAAGCGTTTCTTGTAAACGGGCAACCATATCCGGCGTATGCTTATAATCAATTGCAATATCCCAACCAAGATCCTCCAATAAATATGCACATTTTTCTGGTCCGCCGGCTATACCAGCCACTTTGCAACCTTTTATTTTAGCTATCTGCCCTACCAGCGAGCCCACCATGCCGGCTGCTCCACTTACCAGTACCGTTTCGCCGGGCTTCGGATTGGCCTTATCCAGCAGTCCAAAATAGGCAGTTAATCCTGGCATACCCAATAATCCCAGGTACCAACTAAGCGGCACTTCTGCTGTATTTACTAGGGTTAGGTAGGCCCCTTTTTCTACCGCATAGTGTTGCACTCCCAGCAAGCCCGTTACCATTTGCCCGATAGCATAATCGGGATGTTTAGAAAGAACAACTTCCCCGGCACCAAATGCCCGCATTACTGCGCCGATTTCTACGCCTTTTACATAAGTAGTTCCTGCATTCATCCACCCCCGCATAGCAGGATCCAGAGAAATGTAGTGAACCTTTATCAGCACTTCACCCTCTTCCAGTTGTTGCACTGGCAATTCTTCTCTTCTGAAATGCTGCTCAGAAGCCGCCCCCGAAGGTCGTGCTGCCAAAACATACCGGATATTTATCATCATCTATGGATTAGTTAATGAAGTTAACTATTTTTAGGATTGTATGCCGTTGATTCAAAAAAATCATATTCAGTTATTCGGGCGACCCTTCTTTTACCGGGAAACGGGTGAAGGACCCCTTCTTTTTTTATTGCACCCTTCTCCCTCTCATTCCGGAAGTATGGAACCATTGATGCAATTATTGGGAACTCATTTTCGGGTTATCGCTCCCGATACACCGGGATACGGTCAATCAGCTTCCCTAGATCCAGCTCCGGAAACAATCGAAGGCTATTTGCCTTTTATCGAGCAATTAGTTACGCATTTACAGGCAGATCGCATATTCCTGTATGGAACGGCTACCGGCGCACAATTAGCCATTGCCTATGCACTTGCGCATCCCGAAAAAATTAGTCATCTTTTTCTAGATAATGTAGCTCATTTTGAGGAAGATGTTCGCAACCAACTATTGCAGCAATATTTTATTTCACTCGAACCAGAAATTGATGGATCTCATCTCACTCGCTTACGGCAAATGGTAGAGCAAAGTTGTTTGTTTTTCCCCTGGTTCAGCACCCATGCCGAAAACCGAATTGCAGATAGTTTGCCTCCGGATGCCATAATTCAGCAATTGGTTGAAGAATACTTGATAGCCGGCACAGACTATGCAAGGGCCTACCGCGCTGCTATGTTGCACGAACGTGCAGAAAAAGTACAACAACTGAAAGTGCCCACACTAATTTTTCGATGGCAGGGGAGTCCGATTTTACGTTATATGGATCAGCTACTCACTTTTTCCCTACCCGATTGTGTGCGGGTGGTTCCAACCCCGGCTGCTATTGCGGAAAGAAGAAGCATTATGCAACAGGAAATCTTGTTAACCAAAACGGATTAATCGAACTGAGTAAGTAGATAGATTTATAAAGTATCGCCCAGCCATTTTCCAAAACTCAGGGCAGGGGTAACAAGCATTCCCCCACAAAAAGCTTCTCCGCTGGTAGCAGCCGCACCTAGCACTTCTCCGGCAGCATATAAATTGTTGATAGGAATATCTCCCTCCGTAAGTACCTGTAATTGTTCATTCACCCGGATACCCCCAAAACTAATTAAGGCATATGCATAGGTTAGTATCGCAAAGTAAGGAGGTGTTACAATAGGATGTTGCAAATAACTGCGTTGAAACTGCGGATCCTGTTGGGTTAAGCAGGCTTCATTATATCCATTTACGGTTGCCTGTAAACTATCCAGCGGCAATCCGGTTTTGCTGGCTAGGCTCTCAATACTATCGGCCTGCCAGATTGATTTTCCCTTGGCACTTTCCTCCTCCAACTGCTCAGCAGTCCATTGGGGAATAATGCAGTCGCCATCGCGTAAGGCTTTTGCATCAAAAATTACCCAGCACCGTTTATTAGGTTGCTCTCTTATTACCCGCTCACGCTGATCAACACTCCAATCATACTCATTCATACATCGCTCGCCCCGGTCGTTTACATATATTTCTCGTTGCTTTCTATCTTTACTATTACTCATTCGTGCCCAGGCATTCCAAAAATCAATTCGTCCCGATCCCGGTTCCGTTTCTATTCCGCCGAGGGTAAACATTTGTTTATCTCCTCCCCAAAAAATACCACCAATATCCATCACTGCCTTAATTCCATCCCCAGTAGCAGCAGGATTGGCAGCACTTAACAGTCTGGAACCCCCGGGGGTATGCTCCTTAAAAAAACTTGGATTGGCAGCATATCCACCGGTAGTAAGTATATATTGTTGGGCGGTTAAAATCTGTTGTTCCCCTTTATTTTCAACCACTACACCAGTTATCTGATGATTGGCATGCTGAAAGCCTATCAATTTGCAATGGGTAATCAATTCGATAGTGCCCTTATTTATCTGTTCTTCCCATAAAGGCAGCAGGATTTGCAAAATCGTTTTCCCCGACCTGTTCATTTTAGGGCTCACATCATCTTTTCCAAAATAGGTGCGGGCAATTGAGTAGGCTTCATGTCCATATAAAATAGCCGGTGCCCTTTCGTGAAAAGGATATCCCAATTCGTGCAACCAATTTACCGTTCCGGCTGCCAGGTCTGCCGCTTTGCGGGTAATAATAGCATCCATCGTATTCCCACAAATACGGGCAACGTCGTTAAAATGTTGTTCGGGGGTATCTGAAATTCCGGCTGCGTGCTGCAAATGGGTGCCAGCCGCACTCATATGGCCTGCCGTATAGTGGAGGGTTCCTCCAACAGAATCACTTTTTTCTATTACTACTACCCGCTTTCCGCGCTTCGCAGCCCTTATGGCTGCGGTAATGCCGGCTGTTCCGGCCCCTATAAGTAAGATATCAGCCACAAGTAGTAAATTAGTAGTAGTAAATAACCGTTTAGTTAATGAAGTTAACTAATTTTAATCGACCACATGCAACCAAATACCCTCCCATATAAAGCCCTGGCATTGCAGGTAAGTACCGAATCGGTAAACCAGTTTAAAAATCCTGCAGACGCCAAAAATAAAATGATGCAGTCGGTTCAGCGGATACATTCCCAAGTAAAAGCATCCAAAGCGTTTATTGGCCAGGACCTGCAATTGGTTGTGCTGCCAGAATATTTTTTGTCAGGGTTCCCCATGGGAGAAACTACGGAAGAATGGCAGGAAAAAGGATGCATACATCCAGCGGATGAAATCTATGGCGCCCTGAAACATTTGGCAGAAGATTGTGGCATCTATTTAAGTGGAAATGTGTATGAATTGGATGACCATTTTAAGCACTTGTATTTTCAAACTTCCTTTATCATTAATCCATCAGGAGCCATAGAACTTCGTTACAGAAGGTTGAATTCTATGTATGCAGCAACGCCGCATGATGTATTGGATGAATATATTTCCGTGTATGGTGCTGATAGTTTATTCCCGGTGGCAAAAACTCCCTTAGGAAATTTGGCTTGTTTGGCTTCGGAAGAAATTTTATACCCCGAAATAGCTCGTTGCCTAGCTTTGCGGGGAGCGGAAATTTTTTTACACCACACTTCCGAAGTGGGTTCATTAATAGCAACCCCAAAAAACATTGCCAAAATGGCCCGCGCGATCGAAAATATGGCCTATGTAATTAGTGCCAATAGTGCCGGCATTACCGGCTATTCTATTCCGGCCGCTTCTACCGATGGTCACTCGCAAATTGTACAATACGAAGGCATTAAATTATGCGAAGCCGGCTTTGGTGAAAGCATGGTAGCCAATGCTACTATCCATTTGGCAGCCCTGCGTGAACACAGAAAACGCCCAGGGATGAGTAATTATTTGTCTCGTCAGCGTTTCGAACTTTTTGCACCTACCTATGCCCAATCGGTATATCCTGCCAATACATTAAACAGCAAAACTCCCAGCCGGAGTCATTATATCCAACAACAACAATCCGTAATTGCTGCCCTACAGCAAAAAGGGATTATTGAATAATATTATTCAGGTGAACACAAGAAATCCCAGAACCGGCATTTTCGATTATCAGCGACCTGAAATATCAGGCGAAGAAATTGCAGCCAGCTGTCAGCTACTTTTACAAGGTCAAAAAAAATGGCATGCGAATGGATTTGCCTATCGATCAGAGATTTTACAAAAATGGAAGGTAGTAATCCTGGTTCATCAAAAGGATTTACTAGATGCGTTAATAACAGATACGGGTAGGGTATGGGAAACAAAACTAGAAATTGAGTTACTCATTAACAGCATAGATCGCTGGTGTAAACTTGCAGGTGAATTTTTTGTTCCGATTCCTGAGAAAACTACACAAATCCCTTTTATCCGCTTACAGCAAGATTGGGTTCCATATGAATTGATTGGGGTGATATCTCCCTGGAATTTCCCCTTATTGTTGTCGCTGATTGATACCCTTCCCGCTTTACTGGCAGGTGCCGCTGTTATTGTAAAACCCAGTGAAGTTACTCCGCGGTTTATTGATGTAATGAACCGAACCATTGCAGAAGTGCCGGAACTAAAGGAAGTACTGGCCTATGTACCGGGGGATGGGAACACAGGAGCCGCCTTACTTGAACATTGCCGGCTTATCTGTTTTACCGGCAGTACCGCTACGGGCAGAAAAGTGTATGAAGCAGCTGCTCGTAATATGATACCGGTATTTTTAGAACTGGGCGGAAAAGATCCTGCCATTGTTTTACCCTCTGCCAATCTGGAACAGGCAGCAGCTTCTATTTTTTGGGGCAGTACGGCAAATGCTGGACAAAGCTGCCTTAGTATCGAACGCGTTTATGCTCACTCGTCTATTGTACCTTCTCTGGTAGAAAAGTTGAAAGCCAGAGCAGACCAGCTGTTGCTGAATGCGGCAGATATCCATCAGGGTGAAATGGGACCTATTATTTTTGAAAAGCAGGTACACATAATCAATGATCATTTGCAAGATGCCCTCTCTAAAGGAGCCCAGCTAATAACAGGCAGTACCGAATGTGAAAATATTGGAGGCGGTTTTTATTGCAGACCTTCGGTTCTTACGGGTGTTACCCATGATATGAAAATTATGCAAGAAGAAACTTTTGGTCCCATTATACCCGTTATGGGTTTTGAAACTACTTCCGAAGCAATTGCACTTGCCAATGACAGCATGTACGGACTTAGCGGGGCCGTATTTGCCGGAACAACCGAAGAGGCGATGGAAGTGGGCATGCATATTACAGGCGGCGCCATCAGTATCAATGATGCTGCCCTTACTGCTATCATGCATGAAGGAGAAAAATCATCTTTTAAATTAAGTGGTATCGGCGGAACCCGCATGGGTGCATCAGCCCTAAGAAGATTTTTACGCCAAAAAGTTTTCATCATAAAAAATGGAACGGCGGTTTCTCCCTGGACGGTTCAACTTCACAGAAACACATAAAAAAATTAGCATGAAATTTATCCAAGTGATTTCCCTGCTGCTACTCACGGGCTTTGCAGCATCTGCCCAAAACAACTCCGGTAAGCTGCTGAATCGATTTAAACAGTATATAACCGGGGATTTCGATAATGCCAACCAGGTAGTAGAGGAGCTGAAAACAGGTAAAGCGATTCATCCACTGGCAATACATGTAAACCGGGTGGCCGATAGTAAAGTAAACAATAAGCCGGCTAATTTTCAAGGATTTTTTTTGTTAGAAGAGAGCTATTATTTAACTGAAGGAAAACCCACCGAAGTAAAGCCCTATTTGTTTTTATTTAGCTTGGTAAATAACGATGTGATGCATTTGACTACCTATCAACTGACCGGCTATAAAAAAGAAGCATTAAGAAATGATAATCCTACCCTACAATTCAACTACGACTCCCTGGCACCTTCGCCCACTTTTAAGGGTGCTGACTATCGTTGGAATGCCAAAGAAAAAACTTTCTCTACGGTTTCGGTAAATGAACTGGGTAATCAGATGCGCTTTACCCTTTCTGAAACCTTTACCAACAAAACACTCTGGGTATTGGAGTTGTTGGAAAAGGATGGGAAGTCCTTAACAGCTTATTCAACTCCTATTCGTTACGAAAGAAAACAGTAGCTAGGGAATCATCAATTGTAAGCAATCGTCTACAAATCGAATAAACTGTTTTTTTTCTGCGGGGGTAAATTGTGATAGCATTTTCTTATTATAGGCTATCCGTAATTTTTCTAGCCTCTTTACTAATGCAATGCCCTGTGGAGTAAGAGACAATCTTTTTCGCCGCTTGTCGTCTTTATCGCTCAGCTGTGTAACCAGCTTCTTACGAATGAGCACGTTAAGCATATTGGTAATATTCGCCCGGCTCACATTCATTGCTTCGGCCAGCTCCTTTGCCATTAGTGGTTTGGATGGGGGATTCAGCTTAAAATAAAGGATGTTAGGATCCTTAGCAAGCAGCAATAAAATAAACCATTGTTGGGTGGTTATCCCAAACTGTTGTGTTATCAAATCGCCCCGCTTTTTCCAGGTTTCTGAAAGCTTGATGGAGTGGAAAATTACGGATGCGTTGATATTTTTTTGTAGCATGCAATCAATGAATTAAATCAAATGAATAAACCTTTCTTAGCCCGCTGATTGATGAGATAAGTGGCCAGCAATGAAAATATGGTAAGTACAATCATTATCATAAATGCTTTTTCGTAATTACCATTTGCTTTTCTCATTCCACCCAATACGGCTACTCCTATAGAAGCACAAAGTGTGTCTATAAAAGAAAGCAAACCCAAAATAGTGCCATACGCAGCTCCTCCAAACAAATCGATGATATACAGCTGAATCATAGTAAAAGTGCCGCTATAGCCGAGTCCGAATACAATTGCACAGGGCACAATCCAGCGGGTATCTTGTAAGCTCCAATACAATAATAAGCAGCCTAACAACATATTTCCCACACTGATTAACATGATTTTTTTTACGCTGAACTTATCGCCTAAATAGCCGAATAATAATTTACCTAACAAACCGAATAAGAAAAACAGACCTTGTAATTGTCCGCTTTGTGCAACATCTAGGTGTAGGTCGGCCTGATAGTTTCGCTGATTTTGAATAAATCCGCCAATACAAAACCATAGGGCAGCAGTTACCAGGGCTACCAGATAAAACTCGGCACTGGTAAGGGCTTTTTTTAGTAATGCTTTACTAGCATCTTTATCTACTACCGGCTGACGGCCCACTGTACCGGGAATACCATCGGCATAGCTATTTATATGAGCCGGATGACTATAAATTAATAATGCCGGGATTATAATAAGGCAACTGCATAAAATAAACTGATTTTGTGCTGCTGCATGCCATCCCATCGTCTTAATCCATTTTCCTACTATCGGAGCAAAAATTGCGGGGCCTACACTGCTTGCCATCAGCAGGATACCGGTAGCAATGCCCTTGTATTTTACAAACCAGTTATTGATTACATACATACTTGTGAGCAAGCCCACCAAACAAAGAAAGAGTGGATAGATGATCACAAATAATTGTATCATTCCAAAACTGGTGGCACGTGCCAGAAAAAATAATCCTATCGAAACGCCAATCGCCCCGGTAATGATTAGTTTTTTGGGGGAGAACTTCTCCAACAGATTTCCTACAAATGGCAAGGGCAGGGCAAGCACCAGGTAGAGGGTAGCCGCCAATCCCGTTGCTTTTCCAATATCAACTCCAAACTCTTTTGCAAATTCGGGCAGATAGAGATTAAATGTATTTAATACAATACCATTACTGGCCATATACATTAAAAACAAGCAGCATAGCACAATCCAACAATAATATTTTTTCATGGCAATTTATAATGAGTGTTATGAAAATATAATCAAGTTTTTATTTTTTTAATTAATTATCCCATGATTCCCTTAACCGCACCTCCATCTACTGAAATGGTTTGTCCGGTGATAAAACGGCTATGCGGACTCAATAACCAAATTGCTAAACTGGCAAAGTCTGCGGCCTCTCCCAAAAATCCAACCGGAATCTGCCGGATGGCAGTGGCTTTTACTTCTTCAAAGGGAGTGCCTGTTTGTTCGCTTTTCTTTCGGTATATCCGATCGATGGCAGGTGTATTATGAGAACCCGGGCCGAGAATATTAAGGTTTACCCCGGTTCCGGCAATTTCCTGCGATAAGGTTTTTACCATTCCCACCACGGCTGCCCGAAGTGAATTACTGAGTACCAAATTTTCGAGTGGCTGCTTTACGGTTGCACTTTCAATAAAGAGCAGTCTCCCATATTTATTTTTTACCAATGAAGGCACAAATCGTTGGGTTAACAATACTTTCCATCGCAACAAAGAGCGGTATGCCTGATCCCAATCTTCGGCAGTAGTTTCCATTACAGTTTTGGCGGGTGGACCACCAGCGTTGATAACGATTCCGTGTAGGGGTCTGTTGTTTAGTAAGTCTTCGATTTGTTGATGAACTGTTTCGTCAGTAATGTCTCCACAAATCCACTCTACCTGTTCCGGAGCAGAAACGCGTAGGGCTCTCAGTTTTTCTTCTCCCCTGGCAACCGCTATCACATGTGCGCTCTCAGCAATTAATTGTTCGGTAATGGCTTTACCAAATCCGGAAGTTGCCCCTCCTACTATAAACCGTTGCCCTTCGATTGCTAAATTCATGTTGTGTTTTTAATTGTATTAATAGGGTCTGTGTAAAAACTGTCCGGCAGGCTCACCCAATACTTTTTCCTGATCAAATATTAATTGTCCTCGTAAAAAGGTGGTAGTTACTTTTCCGGTAAAGGTATGGCCTTCAAATACCGAATATCCCTGCGTACTTTCAGAATCGGCCGAATTAACCGTAAATGTTTGCGAAGGATCGAATAAAACAATATCCCCATCAAACCCAACTTCAATTTTTCCCTTAGAGGGTAGTCCAAAGCGGGATGCGGGATTGGAAGACAATAACTCAGCCATTCGATTTACCGATAAGCCGCGTTTACTTCCTTCGGTGTACAAACCACTCAATAAAAGTTCGGTACCTCCAAAGCCACTTTTTGCCAGCCAAACATTGTGTTTATCAGTTACGTCGGTTTTAAATTCTGCTTTGCAGCAGGCATGGTCGCTGCATACCCAGTCGATATTACCTGCCAGCAAATGTTCCCAGAGATATTCTACATCTTCGCGACTTCTAATGGGAGGATTCACTTTGGCATGCAAGCCACAACCCGCATCGTAATCTAGTATTAGATGTGCGAGAGTTACTTCCCGTTTAAAATGAATATGCGGAAATACCTGTTGCATCATAAGGGCGGCATCTACTGCCTTGGCCGAAGTTAGATGCAATAAGTTGATATTGGTACAAGCCGTTTCATTGGCCAGATAGGAAGCGATAAAGATGGCCAATCCCTCACTATGGGGTGGACGAGCGGCAGAATAGGCTCGCAATCCGGTAAGCTTTCCATCCCGCTGCACCAGCTGCGTGTAGGCCCGCATGATTTCTGCGGTTTCGCAATGGAGTCCTAAGCAAATAGAATCTTTTTTCTCCGGAAATTTTTCCATCGCTCGGGTGATGCCCCGCATGATAAATTCAAAATGGGCATAATCATAAAACTCCCCTTCGGGCGTCATCAGAAAATCTTGTTGGGTATTACTGGACCCATGTAGTCCATAATTTCCATAGAACATGAAAATTTTAAAACTGGTAACCCCCATTTTTTCTATCAGCATATCAATTTCATCAATATGGCTGTATTGAATGGGTGCAATATGATAGGCATAATCTACATAAAATCGGTCGCGGGAAATATCAAGTACTTCCGGGAAAAAAGTTGCGTAGGGACCCGTTTTATTCAAATAATATTTTCCGGTTCGCATATAATTGAGGGAAGTGGTAACGCCTCCAGTGGCGGCTGCTCTGCTTTCCGTTACGGCATCTTCTGCTAAAGGATTATAAATACCGGTATGCATGTGCGCATCTACCAATCCGGGAAAAGCGAGTTGATTTTTTCCGTCGTAAACTAACCGAGCACCTTCTGTGGAAAGGTCATTCCCCACCGCCACAATTTTTCCCTGAACGATACCAATGTCGCCGGGAATGGGGGTTTGTTTTCCGGGATGAACGATTTGCACATTTTTAATTACAACCTCCAACATAACTTGTGTTTTTATTCAGCAATGATTTTTTTATTTTGTAATACTTCTATTTCCGCTGCGGTATATCCCAACTCCGTTAATATAGTTGCAGTATGTTCCCCAATTGCTGGGGGTTGATATCGCAAGGTAATATCAGCTCCCTCATAATCGATTGGTGTTTTGGGTAAGCGAGTAAGGGTGCCGTCTGTTAACCGCACATCCAGCAGCGCTCCGCTCTTGTTCAGGTGTTCATCCGTAAATAAATCTTCGGTGGTTGAAATGGGGGCAAAAGTGATCCCCGCTACTTCGCACATGGCCAGCACTTCTTGTTTTGTGAAATGCAAAATCATTTTTTCTACTTCGGGCATAAACCAATCTTTGGCATCTACGCGTTGATTATTGGTTTGTAATCTTTCATCTACTAGCCAATCTTGTCGATCAAATACATCACAAAATCTTTTCCAGTGCTTTTCGCTGATGATGCCGATAAAAATTTGCTGATCGTCTGCGGTATTAAAAATCCGGTAAATACTCCAGGGGCTCAAACGCGCCGGCATAGGTGGTACCGGCTTACCGGTTAAGGCAGAGAGGGCCATATGTTGCCCCATAACAAAAGCAGTGGTTTCGAATAAGCCTGCTTTTACCAGTTTTCCTTCTCCGGTTGTTGCTCGTTCATACAAGGCCAATAAAATACCCATGCATCCAAACATGCCGCCGGTAATGTCTACAATGGAAGTGCCTGCCCGTAGCGGATCACCGGGGCGACCGGTCATGTAAGCAAGCCCACCCATCATCTGAACCACTTCATCCATGGCATGTCTTTTTTCATACGGTCCGGGAAGAAATCCCTTCAGGGAGCAATAAATCAGTTTCGGAAATTGCTCCTTTAGTTCTTCATACCCATACCCAAGCCGATCCATGGTTCCGGGTCCAAAATTTTCTATCAGCACATCGGCTGTTGATATTAACTGATAGATGATTTTTTTTCCTTCCGGCGATTTGATATCAATGGCCAGACTTTTTTTATTGCGGCTGTAACAAGAAAAAAATCCTTGTCCAAACCCTTTCAGTAAACGGGTAGTATCCCCTTCTACCGGCTCAACATGTATCACATCGGCACCCATATCGCCCAGGATGAGTCCGGCAGAGGGACCCATTACGGCATGGGTAAACTCAACTACCCGAATATTTTCTAATGGTAAACTCATGAAAGTATAAAGTCTTTATGTTTTTTCAGGTAAGCAACCAATCCACCTTCCTGCATAATAGCCAGCATTACGGGAGGTAGTTGATTCGCTTGATATGTTTCGTTGCGGGTTACATTTATTACTATACCTGTTGCCAGATCGAATTGGATTTCATCACCAGATTGAATAGTATGATCCGGTATTTCAAGAACTGGCAATCCTATGTTGATGGCATTCCTGAAAAATATTCGTGCAAAGAAGCGGGCAATTACCAATGAAACACCGGCAGCTTTAAGTGCCAGGGGTGCCTGTTCTCTGGAAGAACCGCATCCAAAATTATCACCGGCAACAATCACATCTCCCTGCACAAAGCGTTCGCTAAATGAAGGGTCGAGGTCTTCCATTACATGAGCAGCCAAAGAACTCAGGTCGAGGGTTTTGGTATATTTACCCGGGATGATTCGATCGGTATCTATATTATCTGCGTAAACATGTGCTTTGGCCATAGCAATGGATTATTTCGGTAAAGAGATACAACCAGTGAGAACGCTGGCAGCCACGGTAGCCGGACTAGCCAGAAATATTTTGCTTTGTGGGTTTCCCATTCTTCCCTGAAAGTTTCTATTGGCGGCGCTAAT
Source organism: Bacteroidota bacterium (assembly GCA_026391195.1). Classification (GTDB taxonomy): domain Bacteria; phylum Bacteroidota; class Bacteroidia; order Chitinophagales; family Chitinophagaceae; genus Sediminibacterium. Next base: position 36,664 of record JAPLEI010000056.1, read on the forward strand.
CACAACTTCTCCATCACCGGGCACGCCATCGTGTGTGCCAACGCAAGGGCCGCAACCGCTGTTGATGATGGCGGCGCCTGCGGCAATTAAAGTTTGTATGGTACCATCCTGCAGGGCATCGAGTAAAACCTGTCTGCTTGCAGGGGCAATTACCAATCGAACACCCGGTGCGAGGGAGCGACCGCGCAAAACATTAGCGGCTGCCTGCAAATCGGACAATCGGCCATTGGTGCAGGTTCCAATAAAGCCATAGGTAATGGGGGTGCCTACATAAGCGCTTACATCATGCACATTATCGGGTGAATGAGGAATGGCTATTTTAGGGTGGAGTGCAGCCGCATCAATTTCCAGTACACGGGTATAGGCAGCTTCTTTATCGGCAAATACAGGATTAAATAAATAAGGTAACTGCAATCCTTCTGGAGAAACGATTCCGGTTTTAGCCCCCATTTCGGCAACCATATTACACAATACCATCCGATCCGAAAGGGTAAGATGATGCAGCAACTCACCATGGTATTCAACGGATTGATAGGTAGCTCCACTGATGGTAAGCTGTTTTACCACTTCAAGAGCAATATCCTTGGCACTAACCCCCGGCTGTAGATGATGCCCATGCAAAATCACTTGAATACTATGCGGAACTTTTAACCAGATTTTTCCGGTTAACATTACTGCTGCTAAATCTGTGCTACCCACGCCACAGGCGAAGGCATTGAGTGCACCATAGGTAGGGGTATGACTATCGGCCCCCATAAAAATATCGCCGGGTTTTACGGTATGATGATCTACCATTACCTGGTGACAAATTCCACTACCAATATCATATAACGCACAGTGTTGCTTAGAAGCAAAATTCCGCATCAACTGGTGTAGGTTAGCAATCCGTTCGTTGGGTGCCGGTGCCGCGTGGTCGATAATCAGATGAAATTTATCGGGTGCCGCAAGTTTTTTCCCGCCCATTTCTTCGAATGCTTTAATGGCCAATGGAGCAGTGGTATCGGTAGCCATGGCTCCATCAACCGGCACAATACAAAGTTCACCGGCATATACCGGGTAACCTGCATGGGCTGATAAAATTTTTTCGGCGATGGTTTGCGGCTTCATGTGTTTTTAATTCAGGCGAACCTCTTTGTTTTGCAATAAAGTATAAAGCAAGCCAGGTAAGGGAGCCCCCAGCCATTGTTGCATATCCATACTGATGGCAGCAACGGCCTCCATATCAATCCCGGTAGTATATCCCATTTGATGGAGCAGATGCACAGTGTCTTCAGTAGCAATATTTCCCGTTGCTCCCTGAATAAAGGGGCAACCCCCCAAACCGCCAAAAGCCGTATCAAATTGCCGAACACCACAATCCAAAGCGGCTACTAAATTGGCATACCCCTTGTTTTCGGTATTGTGCAGATGCAAACTAACGGGAACTGTTCCGCACAATTCCAACAAGCGAGGTAACATTCTTTTCATTTGTGCCGGATTTCCCATACCGGTAGAATCGGCAAAAGCTATTTCTTCTACGCCACAGTCGAGGTGATGTTTGGTGATATCATACACCACCGCTTCATCGATGGCACCCTCGTATCTGCAACCGAATACACATTGAATACCGCCACGAATAGAAAGCTGATGTTGCCTTGCTAGTGATACCATTTCTTTAAATTCTTGCCGAGCTTCTAACAAAGTTTTATTGGCATTTTTTTTACTGTGTGTGTCACTGGCCGAAATGGAGGCCGCCACTAGCCGAATGCCTGCCTGTGCGGCTCGCTCCACTCCCTTATTATTTAATACCAAGGCACTGAACTCAACTTCGCCGGATTGGGGTAAGCTGGCGCATAATTGAGCTGCATCTGCCATAGCCGGCACCCATTTGGGATGAACAAATGAAGTAACTTGAATCCGACGCAACCCAGCATTCATCAGCCGCTGAATAAAATCAAGCTTCATTTCTAGGGGCAGTATACGGGTAAGCGTTTGCAGTCCGTCTCGCAGACCCTGCTCATCTATTATTATTGAAGGAGAATTCATATATTTAGTTAATGAAGTTAACTAATTTTTGCAGATTCTATCATTATTTAAATGTGATTTATCGCGGGCTTCTGATCCTCGTGCTGATGGGATTGACCTTCCCGCTTTTTGCACAGAATCAGGTTACGCAGCGCGACCTAACCGATCCGGCCAGTTCGGTGGCAGATGCGGTATGTGGACCGGTTGAAATAATTACAATATGCACCAATCAACCGGATAGCCTGGAACTGTTTTTCGTAAAGGGCTGGGGTATGCGAAAATCGGGGCCATTTAGTTGCTCCCCTAAACAACGCAAACAATTGGCTGCTAGCTGGCATATACCCGAAAGCTTATCTTTTCAAATAACCTATTACGACCGGCCGGGGGCTCCGGGTAATTGCAAACTGCGGGTGCTCAGTTTCAACAAAAAAGTACCGGCAATCCGCAGCCAATATGGCCCTGCAGAAAATGGTCCTTTTACCCTCGGATTTCCCAATACGCAACAAGAACAACTACATACTTATTTACAAGCTATGGGTTATCAAACCCTTGCTCCCCTGCAAGTCTCCATGCTAAGCAAGCCGGATGGCACTCAATACAAATACCTGGAAACAATATATAAAGGACCCGAATGGCTGCATGCAGTGGGTATTGAGCGAGGAAATGGAATGCCCCCCTTAAGTGAAGTTGATTCGGCAACCCGCTTAGGAGGCCCAGGTTACAGTGCCCTGAATGTTACCGGGATGAGTGATACCATGCTGGCATTTTTTACCAAGGTAATGGGCTATGAACTTAGGAGAGACCAGGTTTGGAAAACAGGCGAAGGCTCTGCACTTGGGCTACCCTCCGGCATTCCCTTTCGATTTTCTATTGCCTATGCCAAAGGAGCCACCAGCGGACACTTATTGTTTCTCGACTTTCAAAAAACCGCACCCGTAAAAAGTGCGAATCCTCCCCATATTCCAAATGCCGGTATTGGAATGTATAGTTTTCGTACCGGAAAATTAGATGAAGTGATAGCCAATGCAATTGGTTTTGGTGTTCCGATTATTTCAGGACCCAGATTTGTAACCGACCCTTTCTTGGGCAAATACCGTAGCGTTGTGATACTTGCTCCGAATCAGGTATATATCGAGGTGATAGAGAATAAATAATCTAACCGCTTATCCTGATGCCTGCATTGGGATATTTATTATATTTATTGCTACAGAATACACCAACGCCATGTTTCCCGAAAATCTAAAAGCCCGTTTGCAGGAACCCTATATTGTTTCCGATGAACAACTTGCATTTTATCAAGAAAACCGTTTTATCAAATTAAAGCAAGTACTGGATAGTGAAACCCTTGATTATGTTAACGGAATTATCAGTAAACGGATAGAACGTTTTCAGCAGGAAAATAATACGCCGCTGGCAGATAGAGATACCTATGGCAAAGCATTTTTACAGGTAATGAATTTATGGAGAGAGGATGAAGCAATACAATCATTTGTATTTAGCAAAAGAATTGCTGGAATCGCTACCCAGCTAATGGATACACGAGGGGTTAGATTATACCATGATCAAGCTTTGTTTAAAGAACCCGGCGGAGGTATTACCCCCTGGCATGCCGATCAGTTTTATTGGCCATTGAGTAGCGACAAAACGGTTACCGCCTGGATACCCTTGCAGGCAGTTCCCCTTGAAATGGGACCGCTGGAATTTAGCGGCGGCAGTCACCGAATTCAGGAGGGCAGAGAGTTGGCGATTTCGGATACCAGTGAAAAGATGATGCAGGAACGACTGAAAGTAACCGATTTCCCACATGTGATTGAACCCTTTGATGCCGGAGAAATCAGTTTCCATTCCGGCTGGATTTTTCACCGTGCCGGCGCTAACAATAGTAATGAGATGAGAAAAGTAATGACCATCATTTATATGGACAGCAACATGCGCCTAAAAGCGCCGGAGAACAACAATCAGCAAAACGATTGGGATACCTGGTGCCCGGGGGCAAACATTGATGAAATTATTCAAACACCCCTCAATCCTCTATTACATTCACTGGATTAATTTTTTCCCCTACCTTTTATTGAAATATTTGCCGTATGAATAAAAAGACACCGAATAGTCGCAGAAATTTTTTGTTGCAATCGGCCACACTGGCTGCGGGAATTTCCATTATACCCCGACATGTAATGGGCAGGGGATTTCTGGCACCCAGCGATCAACTTACCAAAGCCATCATTGGGGTTGGCGGCATGGGAAGAGGGCACATTGGTTATGCCAATACCAGGGTAGTTGCTATATGTGATGTAGATAAAAATCATCTTGCTGCTGCAGAAAAACTGATTCCTGGAAAAATTAAAACCTTTCACGACTACAAAGAATTAGTTGCCTTGCCGGAAGTGGATATTGTTCATATTGCTACCCCACCCCACTGGCATGCCCTTATGTCGATTGCTGCAGTAGAAGCAGGAAAAGATGTATGGTGCGAAAAACCCATGACCAGAACCATCGGAGAAGGCCTTCGCGTGAAAGAAGCCGTGCAACAATACAAAAAGATGTTCCGCCTAAATACCTGGTTCCGCTTTCAGGATACTTTTTATGGCATGAATACCTCTGTTAAACCCATAAAAAAATTAGTAGAGTCGGGTTTACTCGGATGGCCGTTGACTGTTACCGTTAGCAAAACCACCGGTTTCGACTGGAAGTTTTATTGGATTGGCAAAACCGATTTAACGGAGCAGCCGGTTCCGCCCGAACTGGATTATGACCGATGGCTGGGTCCGGCTCCGTATAAGCCTTATCATCCTCACCGGGTGCACGGCACATTCAGAGGATATTGGGATTATGATGGAGGTGGTTTGGGGGATATGGGCCAACACTACTTAGATCCCATCCAATATTTTTTAGGGAAGGATGCTACCAGTCCTGTTAAAGTAGA
>JAPLEI010000051.1:0-5271 GCA_026391195.1 Bacteroidota bacterium
AACCATCAACGCACACCAGCCACTGGAAGGTCCGGTTGCTTTTTACGAGGCCCATTTGTGCAGCGAAGAGGGCTGGAATATCTTAGGTGCTAACTTTCCCGGTGCGCCCTGTATTTTACATGGCGTAAATGAATACCTCGGATGGGCCCATACCGTGAATGATCCCGATAAGCTGGATTTGTACCAGTTAGAAATCAATCCAGCCAATACCCTTGAATATAAAATGGATGACAAATGGCTATCACTGGAAGAAAAAAAAATAACCCTTAAAGTAAAAATTGCCGGTGCTGTAATACCCGTAAAGAAAAAAATATATGCCAGCCTGTACGGTCCAACCATGATCACAGATAAAGGAACCTTTTCAGTTCGTATGCCGGCACAAATGGATGTTCGTGGACTGGAACAATGGTACCGGATGAACAAGGCCCGTAATTATACCGAATTTAAATCTGCTCTTGAAATGTTGGCGATTCCCGGATATAACCTGGTGTATGCCGATCGCTACGATACCATCTATTATTTAAGCAACGGAAAAATACCAGTACGCAATACTAATTACAACTGGAAGAATACCGTACCCGGTAACACCCAGGCAACTTTATGGAATGATATTCATCCCCTAGCCGATTTACCCCAGGTTTTGCAACCCCAGAGTGGATTTGTATATAATACCAATCACAGTCCATTCCATAGCACCAACGGCAACGACAATCCCGTTAACCGAATTCCCAATATGGGTTATGAAACGCTGGAAAACAATCGCAGCATGCGTTTTGCCGAATTGATAGCCGGCTATCCAACGATTTCATTCGAGCAGATGAAGAAAATAAAATTCGATCGGCAATTCCCTACGCAGTTTGCTTTTCCTACTAATATAGATACGTTATTTATGCTAAAGGGCACCGACTATCCTAATTTAGCGGACGTGATTACCAACTGCAACACCTGGGATAAAAAAGCCACCACCGATAGCCGGGGGGCAGCTACGTTTTTATTGATTTATAAAATAGCCAATAAGCAAAAAGGGAAATATCTTTCAACTCCCAAGATGACCACGCAACAAGCTGTTGAACTTTTACAGGAAGTAAAAACTGCGATGCTTACTGATTATGGAAGAACCGATGTAACCTTGGGTGATATTCAAAAACTGGTTCGGGGAGAAAAAGAAATTCCCATAGCCGGCTTACCCGATGTATTGGCTACCATTGGTACCGTTCCTTATAAAAACGGACTATTTAAAGGTACGCAGGGCGATGCGTATGTAGAGCTGGTGAAATTTACCAAAGACGGACCCATTATCGAATCCATGAACGTGTATGGTGCTTCTGCCCGCAAAGATTCTCCCCATTATACCGACCAAATGGAGCGTTATGCAAAGCAGCAAACCAAAACCATGACCTTAAACAAAAAGGAAGTGTACCGAACTGCGGAACGAATCTATCACCCAGAATAAATCTGTTATACAGCATCATCTGCCAGCCAAAGCCGGAGGTGCGTGGTAATCTGTTCGGTTTCGATAATAAAACCATCGTGGCCATAGGCCGACTCTATCTCTATTAACTGCGCATCTGGTAGGTGGGCTGCCATAAAACGTTGCTCATCAACCGGACAAAGGATATCCCCCAGAATCCCAATAATAAGGGTGGACTGATGAATGGTTCCCAAAGTTTGTATCAAATCTCCTCCGCGCTTACGGGCAAGGTGATGGCTATCCATAGATTTGGTAAGTAACCAGTAACTATAGGCATTGAATCGCTTAACCAGCTTGTCGCCTTGGTAATTCAAATAAGAAGAGGCCTTAAAATGATCGATTTTTTCCGGATCCGGATCGGTTTGTTTTTCCTGAAAAGTTTGATAGTTTCTGTACGTAAGCATTCCAATGGCCCTGGCAGCTTTCAACCCTTTTGCACCCGCATCCGGAGCAGCCTTTTGCCAGGTACTGTCGGCCTCAATGGCCAGTCGCTGTGCAGTATGAACCGCAACTCCCCAGGCACTTTCCGAGGGGGAGGTGGCAATCAGAAACAAACGCTCAACCCTTGTCTGCTCCTGGATGGCCCATTCCAACACCTGATATCCTCCCATACTTCCTCCCATCAGCAGATAAATTTTTTCAATGCCCAACTGCTCCCGCAATAAAATATGGGCTGCTACCATATCACGAATAGTCACCTGCGGAAAATCGGCATAATAGGGATTTCCGGTTTTAGGGTTACTACTCAATGGGCCGGTGGTACCATAACAAGAGCCCAGAATATTGGCACATACAATAAAATAATCGTTGGGATTAAGAAAAGTACCTTCCCCAACCAGTCCCTTCCACCAGTCGGCCGCATCGGAGTTGGCGGTTAGTGCATGGCAAATCCATACCACTTTAGCCCCCGGCTGATAAGTGCCCCAGGTATGATACCCTATCTGCAGTTCAGGCAAAATGTGGCCGTTCTCCAGTGTAAAGGGTTGGGGGTGATGGAATACCTGCATCATATCTGGCTAATTATTATGCAAAATAAACACATGGTTAGATACCTTTGCTAAAATCTTTTAAATATCGGCTTTTCGGATATACCGGGGCTGATACAAATTTTATCGGCTATGGCAACCCATCCAATTACACAGGCTATTAGAATTCAAATAGACCGAACCCCTGAAATGGAACATTCCGCACCCTTGTTTTTAACGAGTAGTTTTTGCTTTGACAATGCCGAAGATATGCGGGCAGCTTTTGCCGACGAAACCGACGACAACATTTACAGCCGTTTCAGTAATCCTAATGTGCAGGAACTGGTTGATAAAATCTGTGCCCTCGAAGGAGCGGAAGCCGGCTATGCAACTGCATCGGGCATGAGTGCAGTTTTTGGCTCCTTCATGGCCTTACTAAAACAGGGCGACCACCTGCTATCCTGTGAGGCAGTATTTGGAAGTACCCACGCAGTGATATCCAAGTATTTACCCAAATATGGCATCGACTATTCTTACCTACCGGCAACTGCCACCGAAGAAGCCTGGAGAGCAGCCATCCGCCCCAATACCAAAATGATATACCTGGAAACCCCTACCAATCCGGGTTTAGAAATACTAGATGTTGAAATGATTAGTAGAGTTGCGCATGAAAAAGGCGTGATTGTAAATGTAGACAATTGTTTTGCCACCCCTATCCTACAACAGCCCATTGCTTTGGGGGCAGACTTAGTAGTGCATTCTGCAACCAAATGGCTGGATGGACAAGGAAGAGTATTGGGAGGAGTTATAGTTGGAAAAAAAGAGCTGATAAAAGAAATCTATTTATTCTGTAGAAGTACTGGTCCCGCATTATCGCCCTTTAATGCCTGGATTTTAAGCAAGAGCATCGAAACACTCGAGGTTCGGATGGAAAGACATTCAGCCAGTGCACTACATATTGCCCAACAACTGGAAAATCATCCAGCCATCGCGTCACTTCGCTATCCTTTTTTAGCCAGTCACCCCCAGGTAGCCATCGCCCAAAAACAAATGACAAGTGGAGGCGGCATTCTTTGTTTCGATTTAAAGGGCGGATTGGAAGCCGGCAAAAAATTTCTTAACCAGCTACAAATGTTATCCCTAACGGCTAATTTAGGAGATACCCGTTCTATTGCTTCTCACCCGGCCAGTACTACCCATGCAAAACTTTCTGAAGCTGAGCGACAAGCAGTGAATATCACGCCGGGGTTAATTAGAATTAGTGTAGGACTAGAAAAGGTTGATGATATCCTGGCAGATATTTTACAGGCGTTAGCTGCAGTAGATTAAAAACGAATGGTAAAATGTTCTTTCTCCTTTTGCTCGGCACGAAAAAATACGATGCCAATAAAGAACAAATCAATCGTGAGGGATACGGAAGGATGTTGTTGAACGGTTTCCCATGCCTGTTCCATTTCTTTACTCCAATGAATATCATCCAGCACCACAATGCTATTAGCATGCAGGTTGGGTAAAATTTGGTTAAAATACCGTACGGTAGGTTCCAGTCGGTGATTCCCATCTATAAAAACAAAATCAAATGGGGTGGTGGATTTCAATACGGAATCAAGGGTATGATCAAAATTACCTTCTACGAGTTGGATATTCTTCAAATCCAATGCTTCAAAAACAGATTGTGCCTGATTCGCATACGCTTTAACTCCTTCCATTGTTGTTACCGATACTTCATTAGATGCCGCAGCTAAATAAGAAGTAGTGATGCCTAAACAGGTACCCAGTTCCAACACCTGCTTGCACGAATAATGCTGTATCATGCGAAAAAGCAGTTGCGCATATTTAGGTGGCTTGAGTGATCGGGCAGCCACATCAGAAACCTTGCGTTGCAGTTGGGTGCCTGCTTTTGATCCGGCTCCGAGGTCGTTCACCTCGAGTACTTGTTGGTTATGCAAGAGGTGGGCGCGTTGTTGCTCAATATTTGCATAGGCATAAAACAAACGCTCATCTTGCAAAACTCTGGTTACCCAATCATATACAAAAGGAGAATGTATGCCATGCCCTTTTCCATTGGAGGCAGTAATCCAATATCGAACATATCGTATCCCAGATTGAAAAATATTATACATGGGTATGGGAGTCTTTATCCGGAATTTGTTGGGTAAGCCAAAGCGCTGCAAAGGATATAAACAACAAACTAATCCAAATGCAAAGGCCTTGCTCCCATCGAAAAAGATTCCAGTTATGGTAAGGATGATATAAATAAACAACAGCCCCTAAAAAAATGCTCAATGGAAGATTGCCCCGCCACTTTTTAAAAAAGAAGAGGATAGGAAGAAAAATGATAACCAATTGGTATATCAAAAAACTATCTAACCAATCATACCATTGGATGGGTGGAGTGCCGGTTTTAGACGGAAACATACGAGCCAGTTGAATCAGTTGCCACCAAATGCGGGCGAGTGAAAAACTATAAAGAGGAAGCCATACATTCATTGCCTGTAAAACCCATCGAGCCCAAACAGAAGTGCTTTTTAGTAACCAGGGCAATAAAACTAGTAGGGTGCAAACATAGGCAACGGCAATAAATTCCATTTTAAGAACCTTTATGTTTTCTTTCCCAAACCTGAAACCGATAGGGGTATGCATGCTTTTCATCAGCCGGCTGTGGGTCGTCGGAAAACAGCACCCAATCATCTACAGGAATCTCCGGAAAATAAGCATCCCCGGTAAGTTCCACTTCAACGCGGGTAATCAACAGCCGATGTGCCAATGGCAGGTATTGCCGATAAATTTCTCCCCCCCCAATTACATTCACTTCGCGATAGTTAGCTTCTTTAC
>JAPLEI010000051.1:5302-13687 GCA_026391195.1 Bacteroidota bacterium
TAATATCATTCGCCACCAAAAAACCTTCCTTGGCAAAATCATCTTGACGGGTAATTACAATATTCATCCTACCATTCAGTGGCTTACCAGAAAGTGCCTCTAGGGTTTTTCTACCCATAATTACCGGCAAGGCCCAAGTGGCATTTTTAAAAAACTTTAAATCGTTGGGAAGATGCCACAATAACCGATTATCTAAACCAATGGCATTATTCTGAGCCGCGGCAACAATCATAGAAATTCGCATAGAGTATTTTATTGTAGCCGTGGCTGATAATGAAAAAATTAAACGGCTACCGGTGCTTTGATAGCAGGATGAAACTGATAATTTTCTAGCGTGAAATCAGAAAACTGAAAAGAAAAAATATCTTTTACGTCCGGATTGATTTTCATTTGAGGAAGAGGAAATGAGCTTCTACTTAACTGCAGGTTAGCCTGCTCTAAATGATTATTGTACAGATGAAGATCCCCGAAACTATGCACAAAATCGCCGTATTGCAGTCCGCACACCTGCGCAATCATCATGGTTAATAAGGCATAGGAAGCAATGTTAAAGGGCACGCCTAAAAAGGCATCGGCACTGCGCTGATAGAGTTGACAACTTAATTTTCCATCGGCTACATAAAATTGAAACAGGGTGTGGCAAGGCATGAGCGCCATCTTCGGAAGATCGGCAACATTCCAGGCACTGATAATCATTCGGCGGCTATCAGGATTTTTTTGGATGGTGGTAATTAATTCAGCCAATTGATCGGTTACGGATCCATCAGCGCCCTGCCAGTTGCGCCATTGTTTTCCATAAACCGGGCCCAAATCGCCTTTTTCATCTGCCCACTCATCCCAGATAGAAACCCCATTTTCTTTCAGGTATTGAATATTCGTGCTGCCCTGAATAAACCAGAGTAGTTCGTGAATAATACTTTTCGTATGTAATTTTTTGGTGGTAACCATGGGGAACCCTTCCTGCAAATCAAATCGCATTTGGTAACCAAAACAGCTAATAGTTCCCGTACCGGTTCGATCAGTTTTTTGAACCCCTTTCGATAAAATATGCCGCAGCATTTCGTGATACACTTCCATAGGCGCAAAATACAATGTTCTGTTGGGATGAGGAACTGATTAAGCCGGGGTGGGGAGAACTCGTGCATTGCTTTTCTTACGCCGGGCGATTTCTCGAGTTAATAAGCTCAATTCTCTGCCGGTTTGGCCACTTACGCTGCTGTTTTCTTGAGCTCTGCGCATAAGATAAGGAATCACATCTCGGATAGGTCCAAAAGGCAAATATTTACTTACCTGAAAACCCTCCTTGGCCATATTAAAAGTGATGGGGTCGCTCATGCCATACAATTGAGAAAAATGCACATGGGGATGTTGTTTCGAAATCCCCTTGGCATCCATCGTAGCTGCGGCAAGCATATTGCTTTTTTCATTGTGCGATGCAATCACCACCGAAATATTTTCCAGATGCGCCAAACAAAAATCAACCGCTGCATCAAAATCCCGATCGGTGGCCGCCTTATCCGGCTGAATAGGACTCTCATATCCATACGCAGCAGCTCTCTCCCGTTCTTTTTCCATATAGGCGCCTCGTACTAGTTTAATGCCCAGTATAATGCCCTGTTGCTTGCATATTTCGTGCGACATTTTTAAAAATGACAGCCGATCGTGCCGGTACAATTGAATGGTATTGTATACCACTACTTTTTCTTTATTAAATGCCTGCATCATTTCTATACATAAGCGATCTACAGGATCCTGAATCCACGATTCTTCCGCGTCTATCAATACCCCTATATTTTTTTCGGCTGCCACTTCGCAAATCGAATACATGCGAGCACGCACCGCTTCCCATTCATCTTTTTCCACTTCATTATCGTGAATACCACTGCGTAATCTGGGCGCTTCATTCAAAGTTTGCAGCAAGCCAAATCTGGCCAATCCCGTAACCTTAATACTGATAAAGGGAATATTCTCTTGGGTAGCTGCATATTCAATAACCCGCATAAATTCTTCCGTAGCTATATCAAATGCGGCTTCCCCTTCTTTTCCCTCCACCCCATAATCTAGAATTACTTTTACCCCAAATTGAGATAAAGTCTTTCCAACTCTAGCCGTTTCTTCCAGCGTTTCTCCCCCCACAAATTGTTTAAAAATGGTCTTTTTTATCAACCCATGTACCGGCAATCCGGTTTTCATAATAAAAGGGGTGAGTCGAGAACCCATTTGAACCAGCCAGGGGTACGACATCGATTTAAATAAAAAGCGGGCACTTTTCAAATCCTGATCCGACAGGTGAGCAAAGGCAATTTCGGTGTTCTCAAAGGATAAACTCATATACTAACATCTGTTCGCAGTGCGAATATCGGATGTAATCGAAAACAATCATACTTTTTGGGGCTACAAATTAAAAAATCTACGCCCAGGAGGGAGACGAACAGTTAAATCGCCTGGTGGTTGAATGGCTGCAACACCATTTCACTTACCACCCCACTGCTTGGCTGCTGGCAAAGGAACCAGATGGCACGGGCTGCCTCTTCGGCTATAATCATTTTATCGCGTTGCACCCGCAAATCAATCCGATCCCAAAAAGAACTGTCAACACCCCCCAAAAACAACTGGGTAATTCTGATATCGGTACGCTTAATTTCTTCGCGGATACTTTGCATCATGCCGGTTAACCCGTATTTACTGGCACTATAGGCAGCTGCCCCTGCCATAGGCACTTTTCCCAAAACACCGGGAATCTGAATAATCAGTCCCTTCTTTTTTTCCTTCATAGCAGGAAGAACAGCTTTCATTAGATAAAAAGGTCCGATCAGGTTAGTTTGCAGGCTTTGCATAAAATCGTCGGAGGAAAGCTGATCCATGGTTCGGATAATACCGATACCGGCAGCATTTACCAGTATATCCAAGGTGCCTGCGGTCTGCAACACAGCAGCCACGGCAGCATTCACTTCGTTTTCACGGGTAATATCCATCAACAGGCACTGACTAATCGGAATGCCAGCCGATTCGGCAACGGCATGCAGGGCCGACTCATTTCTTCCGGTAATAAACACCTTGGCTTTGGAACCAGCCAGTAAGGCAGCGGTTTTAGCTCCGATTCCACCCGTGGCGCCGGTAAGCAATACCACTTTATCTTGTAAACTTTCCATGCAAATTTTATTTGTACAAACAATGACAGGTTCATTTTGTTGTAATCTTTTTTAATTCAGGTAATCTTTCAAAGTATCGATATGAGTTCAATGCGAAAAAAACCCTGGAACCGGGTTAATCTGCCCGTGTATTCCATCAGCAGTAAAAACAGGGAGGAACAACATAATATGCATATGATAACCTATGTTACTTCTATTAGTATGCAACCCAAGCGCATGGTGTGCGGTGTGTACCGGGGAACCCAAACCCTAGACAATCTGATGGAGAGCCGCGAATTTGTTTTACAACTATTGTCGGCCGACCAATACAAACTCACCAAAATTTTAGGCAAAACCAGTGGCAAAAACCAAGATAAAATGCCCTACCTGCAAAAAAAGCAGTTGGTGCAACCCTGGCAGGGATTTCAGGTGTTAACGGATGCACTCAGTGTAATGCAACTGCGCATTTTGCAACAGTTTGATGGCGGAGACCATGTGGGGTTTTTGTGTGATGTGGTACAATACAAAAACTTACAGCCGGGCGAGCCGCTTACGCTGGATATTCTGCGGGCACATCAATTGATACGTATATGATGGAAATATTTCCTACGCAACGGGAGGCAATACTCGAGCGGGTAAATGCTATTGATCCAATAAAATATGGCACTACCCGCAATTATATACAAGGCGCCGTTTCAAAATTATCGCCCTACATTTCACGGGGAGCGGTTTCTTTGCCCTATATCAAGGAAAATTTACTCAGTCGATTTTCAGCCTATCAGTCAAAGCCTTTTTTACAACAAATGGCTTGGCGCGAATATACAACAAATGGCTTGGCGCGAATATTTTCAGCGGGTTTGGTGGGCGATGGGGGATGATATTTTTCAGGATATCAAACATCCGCAACCGAGTGTATCGCATCATCAATTACCCAAAGCATTGTTGGAGGCAACTACCGGTATAGTGCAGATAGATCAATCTATCCAGCAGTTGATGGAAACAGGCTATCTACATAACCATGCTCGTTTATACACTGCAATGCTGGCCTGCAATATCGCAAGAGCCCATTGGCGGATGCCGGCAGAATGGATGTACTATCATCTGCTGGATGGCGATATCGCCAGTAATACACTCAGCTGGCAATGGGTGGCGGGTAGTTTCAGCAATAAAAAATATTATGCCAATCAGGATAATATCAATCACTACAGTGGACTAACTCAATCGGATAGTTATCTGCAACTTGGGTACGATCAGTTGCCGCAGTTGTCTGTACCGGAAGCACTCCAAGAAACTACGCAGGCCTCATTCATCACTCCCCTGCCAACCAACCAAACCCCTGCGCTGGAGGTCCGCAGAAAACCTGAATCGATTACTTATTCTTGCACCCTCGCATTTTAATAAATATCCGGTTAGTGCGCGGGTAATTTCATTTGTAATGGAACTAGCACAGAACCTGATACCAGGTATTCAAATTTTTGTGGGGGAGGTAGAAGATATTCCTGGCATAACAAATTTCCCGGCCATTTACCACCAGCAACACCCCCTCACCCAACATTTTCCTGGCACTGCCACCCCCGCCAACTGGATGTTTCCCGAAGCAACCTATCGAGGACAGGGATTTTTTGGTTACTGGAAACAATGTGAAAAAACATTGAAATAAAAATAAGTGGTACTGCATCGCAGATAAATCACGAATTTTGCGGAATGATTATCACGCATACCGAAATATATCGCTATACGATACCGATGGTGCCATTTACCATTGCTACCGGTACCATGCGACATGCGCAAAACATTTTCATCCGAATACACACCAACGAAGGATTGATAGGCGTGGGGGAATGTTCTGCTTTTCCTATGATTGCAGGAGAAACCCAGGCTACCTGCTTTGAACTGGCAAAAGATTTTGCAGCCTGTTGGAAAAATAAATCAGCCTTAGAAATCGACCAGCGCCTTGATGAACTGGATGCCCTTATTTACCGAAACTATACAGCCAAGAGTGCATTCGATTTAGCCTTATACGATTTAGCTGCCAAAGCTGCCAATCTACCGTTATATCAATTTTTGGGAGGCACCAACCGAACGGTGGAGAGTGACCTGACCATTGGCATAGGAACGCCCGAAGAAATGGCAGCCACGGCCCGAGACTTTATTTCCAAAGAGGTGCACATCATTAAAGTGAAACTGGGAAAAGATGTAGCCACCGATGTAGAAAGAATTCGACAGATACGCGAAGCAGTTGGGCCTGCCATGCAACTCCGCATTGATGCCAATCAGGGATGGAGTTTTGAAGATGCCGTTCTGGCCCTTACCCAGCTGGCTCCTTACAACATCGAATTTTGTGAACAGCCCATGCGCAGCTGGAATGATGAATTGCTGCCCGAGCTTTGCAAACGTTCCCCTATTCCGTTGATGGCAGATGAAAGTGTATTTACCCATCGGGATGCAGAAAGATTAATTAGGAATCATGCCTGTGCCTATATCAATATCAAATTTGCTAAGAGTGGTGGCATAAGAGAAGCCCTCCGTATTAATGAGGTTGCCGAAAAAAATGGCATTGCCTGTATGATGGGGGGCATGCTAGAGAGCAGACTGGCACTTACTGCTAAAGTGCATGTAGCCATTGCCTGCAAGAATATCCAGTTTTACGATTTAGATACCTGCCTGTTAGGTCACCTTACCGATCCGGTTGTTGGTGGAGCGCAGTTTAAAGGAATGGAATTATCGGTAAATGATCAGCCCGGTATTGGGGCAGATGTTTCCGAAAGTTTTTTAAGCGGCTTAGAAAAAGTAGTGGTGTAGATAGTATCGATCATTTTTGATTACAATTTTTTACAATAAATAAATACCCATGGAACCCAAAAAAGCAGTGGAAAGTTTAACCATCATGAACGAGCTGGTATTACCCAATGATACCAATACTTTTGGCAATTTAATGGGTGGCCGATTGATGTACTGGATGGATATTGCCGCCGGCATCGCTGCAGGCAAACACTGCAACACCCCTAGCATGACGGTTTCCGTAGATAACATCAGTTTTAAAAATCCGATTAAACTGGGCAATGTGGTACATATTCAGGCAAAAGTTTGTAGGGCTTTCAATACTTCCATGGAAATCAATATCAAAGTTTGGGGAGAAGATTTATTGCATCAATATAAATACGAAAGCAATGAAGCATTCTTCACATTTGTTGCATTAGATCCCAATGGCAAGCCCAGAAAAGTACCCGAACTAATTGCAGAAACCGAGGAAGAGATAAAATTGTATGAGGGTGCTTTACGCAGAAGACAACTTCGCCTGATTTTATCGGGAAAGATGAAACCTCGGGATGCGAACGAGTTGAAAGCCCTGTTTCTGCAAGACTAATCCCATTCTATTTATCCAGCATTTGCATCAGGTGATGCTTGCCCTTCAGCATATAGGTTTTGCTTTGCTCGATGGCATCCACTACCTGTTCGAGAATGGTTTCCACGGGTTGGGTATAGTCGATTACCAAAGGTTCTTTAAATCGAACCGTTAAAAGGGTACCTGTTTTTTTAAAGGACAATCCGGTTTTAGTAAATGCTCTCCAAAAACCATTAATTACAACCGGAATTACCAGGGGCTGGTTATTTTTAATAATATGGGCAGTTCCCTTTCTGCCGGGGGCAAAGGGTTTGGTAGTTCCCTGCGGAAAAGTGATTACCCAACTTTGTTGCAAGGCTTCATCAATTTTTTGGGTATCCGATTCATCCCGCTCCCTTTCAATATCCTTACCCTCCGAACGCCAGGTTCTTTTTATAGTAAGCGCCCCGGCCAGTTTAAAAATCCGGGAAATAAAACTCCCATTCATCGTTTCCTCGGCAGCAATAAAATGCACATTGGTAAAGGGATTGAGCAAATAAAATGGCAGGCCCAAACGATTAATCCTCCTCCATTTTACCGCACAAAAAATATGCAGAAAGGCGATCACATCGGCAAAATAGGTTTGGTGATTACTTACAAACAGCACATTTTGCTTGGGCAAATGTTGGATATGTTCGCCCCCTTCTATTTTTATTCTGTTAAAAAGTACCAGTCCGGGGTACGACAAAGTACCTACCAATGCATAAATAAATGACCGGATAATGCGCAAGTGTTTCAATCGTTCAGTTAAGCTCATACCAACCTCTTTTACATTCCGCAAGCACGGACAGAGACAAAAATAATTAACTAAGTTAACAAATCCTTTTCAGAACGGGTAGTAAGCTTAAAAAATGATAGACAATTCGGGTAATCAGGTATTTTTGCACCCAAACTATCTGCATGAAGATTAACACAGTGATTTTTGATATAGACGGCTTACTGATTAACAGCGAACCCCTTTGGAACCAGGCAGCTGCCGAAGTATTTGCCAGTAGAAATGTTTTTATCAGTGAAGAAGAATATGCTACCACTACCGGGTTGCGTACGAAAGAGTTTGTGGCCTGGTGGCTTACCCATTTTCAGCAGGATCCGGCCATTTTTCCGGAGGTTGAAAAAGAAATTGTAACCAGTGTATTAGATAAGATTGCATCGAATGCGGAAACCCTGCCCGGGGTACCCTATATTTTTGAATTCTTTGCTTCCCGTGGATTTAAAATAGGACTGGCAACATCTTCTCCTCCCGAATTAATAGCAATAGCCAAAAAAATTACGGGTATAGAAAGCTATGTGATGGCAGCCACTTCTGCAGAGGATTTACCTTATGGCAAGCCCCATCCTCAGGTTTATCTGAATTGTGCAAACGCCTTGCAAGTAGCACCGGTAAACTGTGTTTGTTTTGAAGATTCTTTTAATGGCATGGTTGCCGCCAAAGCTGCCCGCATGAAATGTGTGGTGGTGCCGCATGCGAGTGAACAAGACCATGTTAAATGGGGCGCAGCGGATGCGAAACTTACAAGCTTGCAGCATTTTACGGAGGAACATTTAATGAGACTATAAGAAAGAAAGTTTGAATCAGGGATTTACAAGAGAATCATTCAATTAATTCTTCGGGTTATCAGAGCAAAAAATATATGCCTGTTCTTACTTGACCAAACGACATCGTAAAAACTTTACTCCACATAATATAAAGTATCTCGTGAGTTAATATTTCGAATATCAACTCCCTTTCCCGCATTCTATCTTAAAAAACAAATAAATTAGGCTACAGCCTTCATGGTGTCAACGTATTTTGAATTTCGACTAATGACCGCAAAAGCCCTGCTGATAATTTTGCACCTTACGGCATTGAGAACGAGCATTTTGTTCTTT
>JAPLEI010000110.1 GCA_026391195.1 Bacteroidota bacterium
CAAGCACCTTATTCCGTGTATGAAGTGCATTTGGCCAGTTGGATGCGGCCAGATCCAAACAATGAAGAAGTATATAATTCCTATCAGCAAATCGGAGAACGATTGGTTCCCTATGTATTGGATATGGGCTTTACACATATTGAATTTATGCCTGTAATGGAACATCCATTCGACGGTAGTTGGGGATACCAGGGTACCGGTTTTTTTGCGCCTACTTCCCGTTTCGGAAATCCGCAAGAATTTGCTGCTTTGGTAGATGCATTGCACCAGGCTGGAATTGGCGTTATATTAGATTGGGTACCCTCTCATTTTCCCTACGATGCCCATGGTTTATTTATGTTCGATGGAACCCATACCTACGAATATGCCGATATGCGCAAAGGATACCATCCCGATTGGAACTCCTATATTTTCAATTATAAGCGTGGCGAAGTAAAATCCTTTCTCATCAGCAGTGCCCGTTTCTGGTGCGATCGCTTTCATGCCGATGGAATACGGGTAGATGCCGTAAGTTCTATGTTGCGCCTCGATTACAGCCGGGCCAATCACCAATGGGAGCCAAATGAATATGGCGGCAACGGAAACTTAGAAGCCATCGCATTTATCACCGACCTGAATGAAACACTTTACCGCGATTTTCCCGATATCCAAACCATTGCAGAAGAAGCTACCGATTGGCCAAAAATCAGCAAACCTACAACAGAAGGTGGATTAGGGTTTGGTATGAAATGGATGATGGGATGGATGCACGATACCCTCGATTATTTTAAAATGGATGCTTTGTTCCGGCAGTTTCATCAAAATAAATTCTCATTCAGTATGATGTATTTCTACGACGAGAATTTTATGCTACCACTCAGCCACGATGAAGTAGTTCACGGCAAAAGCCCCATGATTTATAAAATGCCTGGCGATGAATGGCAAAAGTTTGCCAACCTACGGGTATTGTATGCTTATATGTTTACCCATCCCGGTGCCAAATTGCTGTTTATGGGCAATGAATTCGGCAGCACACTGGAATGGAATTATAAAAGTGAATTGCCCTGGCACCTCTTGCAATTTGCTCCGCATGCAGGACTTCAGCAATGCGTGAAAAAACTGAATACCCTGTATCGGTCTGAACCTGCCTTATTTGAAAAACAATTCGAACCCGGTGGATTTGAATGGATCGACCTCAACCACCGAAGTGAATGCGTGCTGGTATACAGTCGCAAAGGGAAAAAAGACAAAGACCAGTTGATTGTGCTGCTCAATGTTACTCCCGTTGTAAGAAATAACTGGGAAGTATATGTGTATGGAAAAAGTAAATGGAAAGAAATATTTAACAGCAATCAAATAGAATTCTGGGGAACAGGAGATGTAGGTAACCCATCTATTGAAGCTACCTTGGTTGATAAAGCCACCAAATGTTATCGCTTAACCATAAACCTGCCTGCCCTAAGTGCGATCGTGTTAAAATAGTTCCCCGTTCATCCGCGTTCATTAGCAGCTCATACTTCTGAAATAACCGGCAATTCAATTCGAAAACAACTTCCCTTACCCGGTTCCGTCCAACGGATGCTGATTTTGCCTTTATGATACTGCTCGATGATTCTTTTGGTTAATGCCAGTCCTATACCCCAGCCTCTTTTTTTGGTAGTAAACCCTGTTTCAAAAACCCTGTCTACTGCCTTTAGATCCATACCCTTGCCCGAATCGGTAATGTCTAGGATTATGGATTGTTGTGTTTGAAAGCCAGTAATGGTAATCGTTCCCTTTCCCTCCAGTGCATCCAGGGCATTTTTCAGCAGATTCTCAATCACCCAATCAAATAGGGGTGCGGATAGCAGCGTAGATACCGATTCTAGGTTGGCAATATTGCATGCAATGGTAACCTGGCCCCCCATTCGTCTTTTCATATAGTCTACCACTTCTTCTACTCTTTGGGCGGGGAAAGCTTGCTCTAAGTGAGGTGCATTGCCAATTTTACCAAAACGGTCGGTAACCAATTGAAGCCGGTTAACATCTTTGTTTATCTCATTCGCTAATACTTCGTTTTGGGGTTGTTCTTTCATCAGTTCTACCCAGGCCTGTAAATTACTTACCGGTGTACCCAACTGATGAGCTGTTTCTTTTGCCAGCGAAACCCACAGCTGATTTTGTTCACTCTTATACATATAGCGAACAGAAGCTATGGTTATTGCAATAAACAGAAAGGCAATTAATAATTGAATAATCGGATACCAACTGATCTCATCCAGCAACGAACTTTTTCCGTAATAATAATAATTGGCAGTAAAGGGCTGTTCCTTTAGCACGAGTATGATGGGATTGGGCTGGTATTTTTTAAATGCCTGCAACTGTTTTTTCAAATAGTTGGGGTCTGCAAGCACAGCAGAACTATCTAGATTCAAATAGTTGCCCGTTATGCTATCTTTTTCGGTGGTTTCAATGATGGGAATTCGGGTGTTTTGAACGGATAGATGGGTTGCCAGGGTAATACTTGCGCTGTCGGATGATTGCAGAATCGTACGTTGTGCTTCAACCCAGGTGGCAACATGTTTTCTTTCATCATCTGCCAGCATACCCGATAAATAATGGGAATATACCACACTGGAAATTATCCCCAGTAAGGCAAAAAATAGCACCAGCCATTTAAAAGATGAATTGAGAAAACGCATTGCGCGGTTTTATGGATAAAGTTACCGAAAAATATACCAGTCTTTTATATCGCGAATTAGGGGTGAACTAATAAAAAGGGCAGTTGATTTTCTTCAACTGCCCTTTTTGGTTACGATTACGATGGCTAGAATAGGTTATCCGAACAGTCCGCCCTTCTTTAAGGTTTTGATGCCCTTGCCAATTCTAAATCCGTTGTGATAGATTTCGATGGTATAGTTGCCCTCCATATACCGATCTGTTTTTTTAAGATCGAAGTTTACCGGTACAATCTTACCTTGCTCATAATTCACCCCAAGTTTATTGGTAAAGGTTTTCACACCTTCTTCGCGCGTAGTAAAAGTATTGTTTCCTTCTGAAATTACTTTTCCGTCTGGACCAGTAACGATTACAAATAATTCTTTGTTTCCAGAAGGGGTAACCCGGTTTTCATCTAGTACAAACTGCACACGAATCAAATCGGCTTTCTTGGCGGTGGTGGTTTCTTTTTCCTTTCCACTCTTAGAAATTGAGAAAGCACCAATACCTATTTGTGAGGCATGCAAGGTACTAGCCACATCTACTTTATCTTCTAACTGCTTTTTCTCAGTTTTGGTTACGGTTAAATTTTGTTCAAGGTTTTGCTTCTCAGAAGTCAACTGCGTTTTTTCTGTGCTGAGTTGCTGATTGGCAGCCGTTAATTCTTTGTTTTCGCCTTTCAGTTTTTCAATTTCTGCAAATAAACCATCCACTTTGCCATTTAACTCGCCAATCAATTTTTTTGCAGCTGTTAATTCAGATTCAGTGGCATTTTTCTTTTTCAGAATGCTGCTGATATTACCCTTCAGTTGCACGATATCTGCGTTTTTGGCAGCCAGATCCCCGGTTAACTGAACAGTAGTTTGTGTGAGTGAATCGGCTTTGGCAGACACTTCCATAAAATCTTGCTGAATGGCAGCACGCGCACTGTCTATACTAGAAATACGGGTTTCCAGGGTAGTAACTACCTGGCGGTGTTGACTTTTATCGTAAAAAATATAGCCCCAGGTACCTACCAAGGCAGCCAGCAAAAATCCGTAGATGAGTTTGCGGTTGTCTTTGTGCTCGGGAACTTCATACGTGGTGTCTTTTTCGGGGGATTCCATGTGTTGTTTTTTTTGTAAAATGTATAAAATAGTAAATATGAAACTAACTGATTTATTGATTATTGATATAGAAACCATTCCCGCCAAGGCATCTTATGGTCAATTAGACGATGCATGGAAGCTGTTATTCAACGATAAAGCTACCAAAACCGTGCCATTTCAGGGAAATATTGAAGAAATTTATAAAAAAAGGGCCGGTATTTGGGCCGAATTCGGGAAAGTGGTTTGTATAGGCGCCGGCTTTTTTCTACCATTACCCTCGGAGCAATGGGAATTGCAGTTGTTTAGTTTCTCCGGCCATACCGAAGTACAAATACTGAGAGATTTTACCCTTTTTTGTGAAACCTGGCAATCCCGGAATCGAGAATTTCGATTTGCGGGCCATAATATCCGTGAATTTGATATCCCCTTCCTTGGTAGAAGAATGTTAATAAATGGACTTCCTTTGCCCGAATCCCTTCGGTTACAGGATAAAAAGCCTTGGGAAGTAACCCATTTTGATACCCTCGGTTATTGGAAGTTTGGGGATTATAAAAATTATATTTCCCTGCATTTACTGGCCAATGTGCTGCAGATTCCCTCTCCCAAACAAGGTATTTCGGGGGCTGATGTGCAGGATCTGTACTATCAGCATAACCAGTTGCAGGGTATTGTTGACTACTGTAAACAAGATGTACTGGCCACGGCCCGCATCATTCAGCGATTGATGAACCTGCCTCCGGTAGAGGAAAGTCAGGTGAAAAGTTGGCAGGATCCTCATTGGGGTACAATGTTTACAACTTTATCGTAAGGATTTTCATTATTATCATCCACTGTTCCATCTTTGTACCCATGGCAGTGGAAAAAATTATTCAGGAGTGGAAAGCAAAAAAGTTTCGGCCAATTTATTGGTTGGAGGGGGAGGAGTCGTACTATATTGACCTTTTAATGCAGTACGCAGAAAATAATTTGTTATCTCCGGCCGAGGCTGAATTTAACCTTACGGTATTTTATGGAAAGGATGCTGAAATTTCTAACATCATCAATGCATGCCGCAGGTATCCCATGTTTGCAGCACGGCAAGTAGTTATTTTGCGCGAAGCACAAATGATGCGGGATGTGGAAGGATTAATGCCCTATATCGAAAAACCCCAACCGTCTACCGTATTTGTGGTAGGGTATAAAGATAAAAAACTGGATGGCCGCAAACAGATGGCAAAATTGGTAGCAAAAACCGGAGAACTTTTTTCTACCAAAAAATTGTACGACAATCAATTGCCGGCTTGGGTAGAGCAAATGGTAAAAGAACAGGGGTTAACTATTAATCCCCGCGCCCAGCAGCTATTGGTAGATCATATCGGAAACGACCTGAGCCGACTTTACAACGAAACCGTTAAACTGGCGGTAAATCTGGGTAAACGAAAAAACATCACAGAAGATGATATCGCCGAATTTATTGGAGTAAGCAAGGAATTTAATGTGTTTGAATTGCAAAATGCGTTTGGACAAAAAAATCTAACCAAAACCGTTCAGATAATACAATATTTCGAATCTAATCCCAAAGCGGGTCCTATTCAGATGATTCTCCCGGCGCTGTTTAATTTCTTTAGTAAAGTGTATATGCTGTATGCTTTGCGGGGGGCAGATCAACAAATGATGTCTGAACAATTGGGTGTAAAGCCCTATTTTTTAAAAGAATACCTCGCTAGCTCCCAAAAATACTCTTATCAACAAATAGAGCGGGCACTGCTGTTATTACACCAGTATAACTTAAAAAGTGTGGGGGTTGATAGTGCCCGAAGTACCGACGCCGATTTGATGAAAGAACTGGCAGTGAAAATTATGTTATAAAGTTGTTTGCTGTTGCAGCCAACTAACCGCCTGTTGCCGGTCTATTGATAGCTGATTTGTTAATGCTTCCAAAGAATGAAATTTTACCTCTTCGCGTAAAAAGTGCAGCAACTTTACCTGAATGGTTTGCTGATAGATGGTTTCGTCGAAATCAAAAATATGCACTTCAATTACCCGGCTTTTGCCATTTACGGTTGGGCGAATACCAATATTCATCATGCCCCCTTTTTGTAGGGTAATTTGTTGGCTGGGCGATTTTAATGCAGCGGAAACAACATACACACCATTGGAAGGAATCAATTTATCCTCTTCGGTAATTTGTAAATTTGCTGTGGGAAATCCAATGGTTCGGCCTAACTGATTGCCCTCCATTACCACGCCTTCAAAAAAATAGGGATATCCCAAAAGTGCTGTTGCCTCATCTACCTGATGCGATAAGATTGCTTGTCGGATTCGGGTAGAACTGATTACAGATGCCTGTAACATTTGTTCGTCAATTTCCATCACCCGAAAGCCCAGGGAAGCGCCCATTTTTTCTAATAGATGATAATCTCCTAATCGGCCTTTACCAAAACGATGATCGTAGCCAATAATAACCGTATGCGGGTGAAAATGTGCGTATAAAAATTCCTGTACAAAATCTTCGGCAGATAATTGGGCAAATTGGTGATGAAAGGGAACTACCACCAGATGATCGATTCCTGCTTCCGATAACAAAGCAGTTTTTTCCAAAAGCGTGGTAAGTAACTTAACTTCTCCCGGGATAGAAGAAATTACTTTGCGGGGATGGGGGTAGAAAGTGATGATTACGGTTTCACCACCGATTGAACTGGCTACTTCCCGCATCTGGGTAAGTATTTGGCGGTGACCATTATGTACCCCATCAAAACTCCCAATGGTAACTACTGCCTGTTTAAAGGAGGGTAGGGGTTGATGGCCAATAGTATGTATCTGCATACGGGGTCAAAAATAAGCAGCTTTCCTGAATACCGGATGGTTTATTGGGCAAATGAGTGATTCATATTCGCCTATCGCGTAACGGGTGAGTATCCCTGATATTAATTACCTTTGCAATCTATTCAGCCATCGTAACATGAGTATCTACGCCAGCAGAGGAGTTTCTGCACAAAAAGAAGAGGTTCATCAGGCCATCAAAAATCTCGATCAGGGATTATACCCCTTTGCGTTTTGTAAGATGTATTCAGATTTAATTGGCGGCGATCCGGATTTTATCAATATCATGCACGCAGATGGAGCAGGCACCAAAAGTATCCTGGCTTATTTGTATTGGAAGGAAACCGGCGATGTGTCTGTTTGGAAAGGAATTGCAAGAGATGCGGTGGCTATGAATCTGGATGACTTACTCTGTGTAGGCGTAACCGATCAGTTGTTATTCTCTTCCACTATCGACCGCAATAAATTAGTAATCGGTGGTGATATACTCGAAGCCATTATTCAGGGAACACAGGAATATTTTAATCTGCTGAAACAATACGGGGTTCATATTCATTACCTCGGTGGCGAAACCGCCGATGTAGGAGATGTGGTAAGAACCATTGCCGTAAATGGCACAATGATGGCGCGCTGGCCTAAGCAGAAATTAATTACCAATGAGCAGATTGCTTCCGGTCAGGTTATTGTTGGATTGTCTTCCTCAGGAGTTTGTAAGTACGAAAAGGAATACAACAGCGGATTGGGCAGTAATGGCTTAACCAGTGCCCGACATGATGTGCTGAGTAAATATTACGCCGAAACCTTTCCCGAAAGCTACGAGCCCAAACTAGATCAGGAAGTGGTGTATCTGGGTCATCATCGGTTAACGGATGCGTTTACAGCGGATGGGTTTACCCAAACCATTGGAAAATTATTATTATCTCCTACCCGAACCTATGCACCGGTAATTAAGCAACTATTGGAATCTATGCCGGAAGTGGTAAAAGGATTGATTCATTGCAGTGGAGGCGGACAAACGAAATGCATGAAGTACCTACCCGGAAACATGCATATTATAAAAGACAACTTATTTCCAGTACCACCGGTTTTTGAACTGATTCAGCAAAATTCAGGGGCAGATAACCGTGAAATGTACCAAGTGTTTAATATGGGCCATCGGATGGAAATATTCACCAGCGAAGCTGCAGCACCTGCCGTAATGGATATAGCAAATGCAATGGGCGTAGAAGCTCGCATCATTGGAAGGGTAGAACCTAGTAATCAGAAGAAGCTCACGTTGCTGGTAAAAGATCAATCGATTTTGTTTGAATATTAACATCCTGTTCCGATAACTGCCCCTATTTTTGAATAGCTGAAAAAATTTGTATTATGTCTGAAATGATCGTTTCTATTGAAGGTGCTAATATTTATCAGGGAGATGCCCTGATTTTGCGCGATGTAAATTTTACTATTGGCAGGGGTGAATTCGTTTACTTGGTAGGAAAAACTGGTACCGGAAAAAGTAGCCTGCTTAAAACATTATACGGCGAGTTAACCCTGAGGGAAGGAAAGGCATCTGTGGTGGGATTTGATTTAACAGAAATGGATTGGAAAAAAGTGCCCTTCTTGCGCAGAAACCTGGGAGTGGTTTTTCAAGATTTTCAGTTACTTACCGATCGGAATGTGCATGATAACCTTCGATTTGTATTAAAAGCAACTGGCTGGAAAGATGAACACCTGATTGAAGAAAAAATAAATGATGTGATGGATAAAGTGGGCCTGAAAAATAAAGGCTACAAAATGCCCTTCGAAATGAGTGGGGGCGAACAGCAGCNNNNACAGCAGCGGGTGGATATTGCCCGTGCCCTGCTGAATTCACCTAAATTGATTTTGGCCGATGAGCCAACCGGCAACCTCGATCCCGAAACCAGTGATGAAATTATGCAACTGCTGATTCAGATTTCTAAGGATTATGGTACTTCCGTGTTAATGGCAACGCATGATTTTATTGTGATCAATCGGTATCCCTCCCGTATGCTGAAAACGGAAAGTAGCCGGGTGCTGGATAGTATTAACGCTGTTTCCTAAGGGCTAAGAAAAAATAGCTGCTATTAATTGGGCAGCCTGCTTGGATGGATTGAATAGCTCCTTCAATAATTTTTCTCTTCCTGCCCGTTCTTCTTCTGTAAATGGTTGGTGGTAAAGTTGGGTGATTAAACTTGCCATGGCTTCCGTATTTGCTGCCGAATAGCAGGCTGCCGCCAAAGGATGTTGCTCAACTAATTGCGACTGAACAACAATATGTCGGCCATGATATAGGGCATGCAACCACTTGAGTTGGATACCGGTTGGGTTAAATAACGGAAAGATATGAACATGGGCACGGGCAATCATATCTTCCATTTCCAAATCCGATGGATTGGCCACCAAACAAGTGTGGGGTTGCCGGTGAGCAAGTGATATTAGGTATTCAGAGGGATTTCTGCCAGCAATTACCAACGGAATTTTTACCCGGTTAAAAACTTGGGTAAGTAAGTGGATGGCTGCTTTTTCATTGGAAGGAACTTGCAAATCACCATGGTAAAAACAATAATTACCCATTCCTGCTGCTCCGGTAACCGACCAATCAGGTAAAAATACAGGGAGGTGTTGAATTTGCTTACATGAAAATTGCTTTTGATAAATCGCTACTTCTTTTTCAGACACCGCCAAAAATCCGGCCCGATTTGCGATGCGCTTTTCATATTTTTTCAACAAGCGGCTTTCTACTTCGTAATAAATTTTTTTCATCCACGATCGGGTATGCTTGGCCAGGTGGTGATAATAAATATATTCCGTATTATGTAATCTTACCCAGCATTTTCTGTGGCGAAATCTTTCGTCATTCAACAGGAATGTGCAATGGATTCCATGCATCAAAATGGGGGCTTCGTCTTCTAATAGTTTATTGAGTAACTCATTATTATTGCGGCTGGCAACTATATAGGGTAATCTAGAACTGATTCCTTTGTGACCGCGGTTTCTGGGGTAATAATCAACCGCCTCACAATATTGTAATAATTCATCCTGTTTGCCTCTGCCATAATCAAAACAATGCAGGTGAATAAAAATGCCAGCTTGTTGCAAGGCGGGAAGCATGTAAAACAGGTCGAACACACCTCCATAATTTACCGGGTAGGGTACTGTGAAACAGAGGATATGGAGTTTATTATTCAATAATCAGCAATTAGCGTAAAATGCCAGTAATTTTATCTGCTCCGCTTCCCAGGTAAAAACTTTCCGCGCTTGGAGGCAGGCCTGTACACAATTTTCATATACAACAGAATCGTTAAGTAATTTGTTCAGTGCTGCTGCAATTGCATCGGGATCACTGGTATCTACCGCTAAACCAATCGGATAATTTGCCAGAATAGCCTCGTATTCTGGAAAATTTGGACAAATTTGCGGAACACCTGCCATGATGTAATCGAAGAATCGGTTGGCAAGTGATAAGTATTGGTTTAATCCCCGATTTTCAAAAAGGGTAATGCCAATTGAAGCCTGTGGAGTGCGTTTCCATAATTGTTCAGGAACCAGTAAGCCCTCACAATGGATGCGGTTGCTTACACCGTTTATTTGAATCAATTCCTGCACCTGTGAAAAGAAGTTGCCAGTTCCATATATGCGCAGCGGAGCAGTTACCTGCTGCATGGCTGGGATTAGTTGCTCAAAGCACCTGCCCTCATTTACTGCCCCTTGGTAAATGATCCATCGGGGGGTATCTTTTTCCAATTCATCAGGCAGATCTTTGTAATGAGGTATGTTTCTGATTACTTCATAATGAACCCCATAGCGGTTGGCGAATTGAGTTGCTAAGGATTGATTTACGGTGTACCCTTTTTTAAACCGGGGTACTAACCAACTTTCTAACAGCTTCCAAATTCGGTGAACCCTAGGTCGGCTGATCACTTCTTTCTGTTCGGTAAATAACTCATGTGCATCATAACAACGTTTCTTCTGCCTAACTATTGAAGCAAGATAAACGGCAGGTAGGGTATCCAAATCTGCCCCGCTATAGATATCCGCCGGATTTGATATCAAATAAAAGAATAACCGCAACTGAAATTCCAGGTAAAATAAAGGACCTTTTTTATTCCATACTCCCAGCCAATGTTGTTGATAAACGGGAAGGGAAGTAGTTGGTGGAGCCCCCCCTTTTCTGCCCACGAGGGTAACGGAATACCCGGCATTTTGCAGGCTGGTACATATTTTAAACATGCGCTGATCGTAATGCAAATCGGTGGTTACGCAGCAGATAATTGAGGGCATAGAATGGGATAGCGATAAAGATACAATTCTTTCAGAAGTTGCTAGCGATTTTTATTTAATATTAATATCTAAATAAGTTTTATAAAATAATGAAAATCAATTAAATAATTTAAATTTTTATTTAAGTTTTATTCAAAAATCACTATTTCTCCACCCATTATGCACAGTGTTTATATTTTCTCCCTCAGATATAGTGGTTTTCGTGTATGTTCGCAGGTACTAAACGTAGTTGTGTGAGATTAAAATCATTAGAAATCAAGGGGTTCAAGAGTTTTGCTGATAAAACCGTGGTTAGTTTCGATGAAGGGATAACCGGTATCATCGGGCCGAACGGTTGTGGTAAAAGTAATATCATTGATAGCATCCGCTGGGTAATTGGAGAGCAGAAAATTTCTGCGCTCCGAAGTGAAAATCTGGAGGCACTTGTTTTTAACGGAAGTAAAACCAGAAGCGCCAGTGGATTGGCTGAAGTAAGTTTAACTTTTGAGAACACCAAAAATTTACTTCCCACCGAATTTAATACGGTTACGGTTACTCGCCGATTTTATAAAAATGGGGATAGCGAATATCGATTGAACGATGTTACCTGCCGGTTGAAGGACATCCATAATTTGTTTTTAGATACGGGCGTAAGTACAGATAGCTATGCAATTATCGAATTAGGCATGGTGGATGACATTATCAAAGACAAGGAAAACAGTCGCCGCCGAATGCTAGAGCAGGCAGCTGGTATTACCATCTATAAAACCAGAAAGAAGGAAGCAAAGAATAAACTAGATGCCACCGAACAAGATTTGGCAAGAATTGAAGATCTGCTTTTCGAAATCAACAACCAGCTAAAATCGCTGGAAAGTCAGGCACGCAAGGCCGAAAGATTTTTCGAAATTAAAAAGGAATATCGCGAGGTTGCCATTGAGTTGTCTAAAGCATCACTCCAGGGGTTTAATACCAACTACAAATCCATTATTGAACAGCAGGAAGCTGCTCAGAATACCCGGATGCAACTAGAAGCGGCCATTGCTACTGAAGAAGCGGCTCAGGAACAGGAGAAACTGGCTTTTATTAATCAGGAGCGTGCTTTACAGCTTTTGCAACAATCATATAACCAGTTTTTACAGGAGTTGAGAACCAGCGAAAATGAAAAAAATCTGGCTACCCAAAAATTGCATTATCTGCGCGAGAAAGAAACCGGCTTACAAGAATTTTTACAAACGGCGAATGGTCAATTAAATACCATTAGCGACTCCATTGAATATACCCAATTACAATTGTCGGAGGAAGAAGTTAAGTTAGCCGATATGCAGCAGTTGGTGCAACAGGGTCAGTCTGGCATGGAAGAAAAGCGAAGAATTTTTGATGAGAAACGGAGTGGTTTGGATGCCATGCGCGGGCAATATCAGCAGTTGCAATTGAAGCAATTTGATGCCGAAAAGAAAGTGGCAGTGGCCGACACCTCCATTCAGAATTTGCAACGTGCCTTTCAGCAATTGAGCGAGGAAAAAACGCAGCGCGAAAACCAACTCCAGCAGTTGCAGCAAGAATCGGTTGAAAAAGACGGATTATTGGCCGAACATCGCGTTAGTTTGCAGCAATTACAAGAGCAGCACGAGAAAACGAAGGAACTGATTTTCGAAACCCAGGCTGCTTTGGAAGTGTTACGGAACGAGCTGAATGATGAAAACCGGAAATTAGATGCCAAGCGCAACGAATATAATTTGCTGAAGAGTTTGATTGACTCGATGGAAGGATACCCCGACAGCATCAAGTTTTTGCATAAAAATCCGGAGTGGAACCATGCCGCACCCGTATTGTCGGATATCATTTATGTAAAGGAAGATTATCGCACGGCGGTTGAAAATGTACTGGAACCTTACCTGAACTTCTATGTAGCGGCCAATTTGCAGGAAGGCTTACAGGCTGTTCAATTGCTGGATAAAAATCAAAAAGGGAAGGCCAATTTCTTCCTGCTCGAAGCTTTTGCCGGATATTCGGGTAATGTAGCTCAACCCGTAGACACTATTCGTGCCCTGGATGTGGTAGAAGTGGATGGTCGCTATGCAAAACTGGCTGAGTATCTATTAGGCCATGTGTTCATTGCTACACAGGATACCGCATTAGACAATGCAGCTGGCTCCGGAGCGGTAATTCTAGAAAAATCGGGTAAATATGTAAAGGGAAAATATACACTCTCCGGTGGAAGTATCGGGTTATTTGAAGGTAAAAAAATTGGGCGTGCTAAGAACCTCGAAAAACTGGCAGAGGAAATTGCAGATCAGGAAGCAGTGGTTAATTTGTTGAAATCAGATATCCACGCGAAACATCAGGAAGTGATTGCCTTTAACGATCAGTTGAAAGAAAAAGCAATTCGGGAAACCGAGCAGTTGATTAACCGTTTTACCAACGAAGTGTTTGCTGCCAAAAATAGAATTGAAAACTTGCAAGTAGCTCAGCAAAATGGTTTACAGCGCCTGAACGAAATTGAACAACGCCTGCAGGATGAGCAAGCAGCCATTGCCGCCACCCGAGAATTACTAGGTACCTTAAGCGGAGAAATGCAACAGACCGGAGCTTCCCTAAAATCAGTGGAAGCCGACTATCAACAATCCGAACAGGAATATAACTTACATGTATTTCAGTTAAATGAAAGTAACCTGCAATTAACTCGTCAGCAAAGTAAAATTACTTCGTTGCAACAGGAACTGAATTTTAAAAAGAATCAGTTAACCGATTTACAGCAGCAGATTACCAATAACAGTGCATTGTTGGAAGAATCGGTTACTGCCATAGCAGAAAGCAATCAACACTTACAAAATGCCGTTGCATTGCTGCAAGAAATGCTGAAACGCAAAGAAGAGGAAGAGAAAAATTTGAACGAGGCGGATCAGGCATTTTATGTACTGAGAAATGCTATGCAAGATAAGGAAACAGCCCTCCGCGCCCGCGTTAAAAACAAAGATCAGGTAGATCAACAAGTGAATGCGCTCAAAGATCAGCTGAATGAACTGAAATTGCAGTTGGCCGGCATGAAAGAAAGAATGCAAGTTGAATTTAAAGTTAATTTAGATGAGATCATTGAAGAGGGAAGAAAAAACGATACACCATTAGAAGAATTGCAAGCTTCAGCCGATCGTATGCGGAAGCGACTCGAAAAATGACCTGGTTTCTGCAAAAGAAAGTCTGCTACAAACTATTCAGGAAGTAGAAGCTACCGCCAATCAGCAGTTTTTGGATACTTTCAATAAAGTGCGGGAGAATTTCCAACGGGTGTTCAAAGCACTGTTTACAGAAGAAGATACGGCTGATATGATGCTGGTAAATCCCGATAACCTGGCAGAAACGGGCATCGAAATTATTGCTAAGCCAAAAGGTAAGAAGCCCTCTTCTATTACCCAGTTAAGCGGAGGAGAAAAAACACTTACCGCCACAGCACTTCTATTTGCCATTTATCTGATTAAGCCTGCACCTTTCTGTATTTTAGATGAGGTGGATGCGCCTTTGGATGATGCCAACGTTGGTAAGTTTACGCAAATGATTAAAAAGTTTAGCGATAACTCACAGTTCATCATTGTAACCCATAATAAACAAACCATGAGTGCCGTGGATGTGATTTATGGGGTTACTATGCAGGAACCCGGCGTAAGTAAATTGGTACCAGTTGATTTTAGAAGTCTGGCTAACTAATCGAAATCCCAAAAGATTTTTCAGACACAGATAACTGATCACCTGAGCAGAATTGTAATTATATTATTCCTGGTTTGTTATGGCACTTATTTGGTAGCCACCCGTCAGCCCGATTTTTTGGATGGAGAATTTGCGCCTGCAATTATTCAATGGAAAACTGATGAAAAAGGAAAAAAAATTCCCTGGGCAGTCTATCATACTGGCTACAAGGAATATGCCATTAATGCACTGTATCTTTTTCGGGAATATCAGTCGGGCGACCGAGTTACAGTAATTTATGAAGCAGCCACGCCCGAAAGAGGAGCCGTATATCATTGGTGGGGGTATTGGATTACTTGGCAAGAATTACTGGGCGGCATGTTGATTATCTTTTTGTTATTTCAGTTGGCTAGAGCAGTAACGAGTAATCCAACACCAGAAGCCTTATTGGAGCAAATGGAGTATGCTGAGCCCATAAAGAAGAAATACATTGAGTAAGGATTACTCATGTGTGATTCCGCAATTTTATTTATATTTATTTCATGAACCTGCTCCCTCCCCAGCCTAGTTTGGTTGTTTCTTATCTAAGAGTAGGCCGATTGTTATATTGGTCGCTGATTATTTTTTTGTTGGAATCTTGGTTTTACTGGCAAAAATTACAGGCTGTTTTGCTAGATAATAGTCATTTGGGATGGATTTTTTTCTGGGTCTGGTGTTTTCTCTTTTCTTTCTTACATATTTTTTTGGTAGTAGCAGATGGCTGGTCGCGATTTCAAAATTATAAGCGGGCGAAGGATCAGTTTTTTCTGCATGGATTCCATCCGCGGATTGCCGATCGATATATTGTTTCTAAATGTCAGCGTATGGCAGCCATTGAGGCAGCGGCTGAGTTGGGCTTAAAAAATGAAATTGAAGCTCATTATATCGCCCGAGGGGTAAAATGGTATCATTTTGTACCCTATTTTATGTCGAATGATTTTTGGTTCGGATTTCGGCGCAAGTTTTGGTCGAGAACTTTTTTAGAACCCCATTATACTCCCCGGTATGATTTTCACCAACTGCAAAATTCCTCATTGGCTTTATGATTTCGGGTACCGGGTTAACCAAACAATATGGGGGGATCACGGTACTTAATAAAGTAACGGTTCATTGTAATTCCAGTGAAATATGCGGCTTACTGGGTGCGAATGGTGCCGGTAAAACTACCCTCTTTAAAATTTTACTAGGATTGGTAACACCCGACGCTGGAAATATTTCTAAGGTTGCTCAATCGGTTAAGTCAGTTGGAGGGATTATCGAAAAACCTGCCTTGTACGATTACCTGTCTGCCGCTGATAATGTTAGAATTTTTTGTGGAATTCAAGGATTACCTGCACACAAAGCTGCCATTCGAGATCATTTACAAAGGGTAGGTTTGCCTCTTGATCGAAACGATCCGGTTGCCAATTTCTCTATGGGAATGAAACAACGATTAGGCATTGCCATAGCCTTATTGAATAATCCGGCCTGCTTAATTTTAGATGAACCCTTTACCGGCCTCGATCCAATGGGAGTAGTGGCTTTGCGACAGTTGATAAAAGACTTAACGAATCAATTTCAACTCGCTGTTTTTCTTTCCTCTCATATGCTGGATGATTTGAATATTCTATGTAACAGACTATACGTGTTAAGTAAAGGCTCCATCATTCGTGAAGGGAATACACACGAAATCATGCATTCCTGCACACATCAATATTTTATTACGGGAGAAAATTTGGGTACTGCGCAAGCTATAAAATCCTGGCCACATGCTATAACTGGCAATACAGCCGATGTTCAGATTTTACCCAATCAACTTTCTCAACTGTTGACTGCGCTAATGCAAGAAAATATTCAGGTTACTGCCTGTGTTCCTCAACCCGATTTAGTTCAATTATTCGAAGGAGGAATTGTATGAAAAGACTAATCTATGCTGAGATTTTCAAGTTGGCCAAACAGAGTAAAACCTATTATGCCCTTGCCTCAATTCTGATAATAGAAGTAATTATTTTACTCAGTGCTTATTTTGAGGGTACCAATATTATTAATCTGTTGCTGGAAAATTTACGGAAGTCGTTTTATTTTCAGGGGAGTTTGTTGAATGGAAATCTTTTGCAGTATTTGGTGCTCAATACGCTTTGGTTTCATTTGCCACTGATAATCATGATTGTTGTTTCTGGAACACTAACAACTGAATACAAAGACAAAACTGTTCAGGCTGTTATGTTGCAACCCGTTAAAAAATGGCAATGGATACTCAGTAAATACATCGTAGCTATTCTTTTCACACTTTTGGTGGTAGTTGCTTTATATGCAACCTCTTACTGGCTTTGTAAAGGGTTATTTGGAGAAGGCGATTTAGTGGTTTATTTAGATGGATTAAATTTTTTCCCAGCTAAGGAAGCTGCCTACCGAATTCGTTGGGCATTTATTGCCGGATCGCTTTCTATGTTGTTTTTTGCCGTAAGCAGTTTAACACTGGCAGTATGGTTAAAGGATGTAACCAAAACCTGGATTGTTTGCTCATTATTTCTGATTGTATGTAACCTGTTGCTAAAAATTGATCTGGGTTCTGCCTGGCTCAATCAATATTCCTTTGTTAAGTTAAATGATACCTGGCAATACTTTTTTCAGTTTACTATACCCTATCGAACGATTCTGATTAACTGGTGGATATTGGTGGGGTATATTATCTTTATGGCTGCTGCCGGTATTTATGTGTTTCATAAAAGAGATATAGGATGATGCGAGCATATTTTATTTGTTGGTTAGTTAGTTGCAGCCTTGCCTTATCTGCACAAGGGGTTGATGAAGATTTACTTCGCATGAAAAAGCGGTTAGATTCTGTGGTATATTTTCAAGCGAACCTGCAACTAGAAACGGATATTTCTTTTGTGCATATGCCGGTTAAACGGGCCATTATGAAATTTGAAAAAGGGAAGCCGGTTCAGTTCTCTTCCAGTGATTTTGTTTTATTACCTAAACGAGGCCTCGATTTTTCCCTTCGATCTTTATTTGAATATCCCGTGGTTACCCTCGTTCGAAATAGTTCGCTCAAAAATGGCTATACCATAAAAGAACTCAATGTAATTCCTTCGGATAAGCGGGCCGATTTTACCATTGCTACCCTTTGGTTAAATACCTCACTTAGGAGAGTTGAATCGGCAGAAATCAGTACTTCTAAAGACGGCACCTATGTATTGCAAATGCATTATCTACAGGCGCAGGATATCTTTCCCGATCGGGTGGAGGTAAATTTTGAAATTGAGCGGATACGCATACCCCTTAATTTTATGGGTAAGGGAACGCAGATAGATAAAGAGAAATTAAAAGCGGAGGGTTCGAAAACCGGTAAAATATTTATGATGCTGAGTAACTATCAGATCCGATATACAGGGCGTTAGTTATTTTAAAAGTCTTTTTATTTCTTTGTCCACTTCACGGGTACGAATGGTATCTCGCTTATCGTGCAGTTTTTTTCCTCTGGCTAAACCAATCTCTACCTTAGCAAGTTGTTTGTCCGTAAAAAATACGCGGAGCGGTACAATGGTAAGCCCCTTATCTTTCATTTTACCTTCCCACTTTTTCAATTCTTTCTTGCTAAGCAAAAGTTTTCTGTCGTGCACTGCCAGGTGGTTGTTTACGGTGCCTTTTGAATATTCTCCAATGTATAAGCCCCTTAGCCATAGTTCTCCATGGTCGAATAAGCAATAGGCATCATTGAAACTCAGTTTTCCTTCGCGAATAGATTTAACTTCCGAACCCAGCAAAACGATTCCTGCCACATAGCGGTCGTCTATGAAGTAATGGAAAAAAGCCTGTCGATTGTTCATTTCCTGTGCCATAAAAACAAGGGTGCTTTAGGAAATCAGTTCCTTACCTTAGAATGGGTTTACCCGTTATCGGGTTATTGTTGAAATAGCCGAATGAGTTGGGCCAGTTTTGCTTTCAGATTTTTTCTTTCAACTATAAAGTCGAGAAAACCATGTTCCAGTAAAAATTCACTCCGTTGAAATCCTTCAGGAAGGTCTCTTTTAATAGTTTCTTTAATTACACGTGGACCGGCAAATCCAATTAGGGCGCCTGGTTCGGCTAAATTTAAATCGCCCAACATGCCAAAACTGGCAGAAATACCACCAAATGTTGGATCGGTTAGCAGAGAAAGGTAGGGTAGGGAAGCGTCGCTTAACTGCGATAATTTGCCGCTTGTTTTGGCCAATTGCATTAAACTGAAGGCAC
This sequence comes from Bacteroidota bacterium, assembly GCA_026391195.1. Taxonomy (GTDB): domain Bacteria; phylum Bacteroidota; class Bacteroidia; order Chitinophagales; family Chitinophagaceae; genus Sediminibacterium. The sequence goes on from JAPLEI010000110.1 coordinate 18,771, forward strand.
TTTCCATCATGCGGGCACCACCACTTTTACTGATTACCATATAGGGTAGGCGATGGGCGATGCAGTAATCAACCGCCCGGCTAAATTTTTCTCCCATTACGCTTCCGAGTGAACCCCCAATAAATGCAAAATCCATGCAAGCAATCACCATCTTATTTCCTTCAATTTCACCTACGGCCACCCGCATAGAATCTTTTAAATCGGTGTCCGCATGAATTTCGTCGAGTCGTTTTTGATAGGATTTCAGATCGGTAAAGCCCAGAGCATCTACACTTCTGATGTCATCAAATAATTCGGTATAAGCACTATCGTCGAAAATCAGGTCGAAATATTCCTGACTGCCTATACGGTGATGGTAGCTACATTTTGGGCACACAAACAAATTTTCCTTCAATTCGGAAGTGGTGCAGATATGGTTACATTCGGGGCATTTATTCCAAAGCCCCTCCGGTGTTTCTTTTTTGTCGGCAGTAGACGTAAGAATCCCCTTTCGGATACGATTGAACCACCTCGGTTTGGCAGCTTCATCGCCCGTTGTTTGCTCTCCCGTGAGATTCGCTTCTAAGTCTTCTTCCCTTTCTTTTTTCATATGGGGGTATACAATTTCGGGTTACAAAGATACTACATATTTGGCATTTGTTTCCGGTGTTACCCTTCTCGTACAACTCAGTCAGGGTATCGAAAATCACAGCCCGGGCTGAAATTACCCAATACCAGTTCGTGAAAGCATTTTTTTATTTAATTTGTAAGCGATTACCCCTGATTTGTATTCTCCTTGTTCAAGCAATTTACATGAAAAAAAATAAGAAAAATACCCTTAAATCATCCCCCATTTCTGGATCTACTGTGGGTTCTATTCCTGAAATCAAAGCAACCCAGGGGTTAATTCGTTTGATCCCTTTGTTATTGGTTGCGCTCTATTTTGGGGTGGAATGGATAGGCCCTTGGGATGGTATTGAATATTTAGGTAGTCAGTGGCTCTATCTGATGATGGTGAATTTTGTAGTAGTAGGATTTATTTATAGTCAAAAAGACAACTATCAATCCGCTATTCGGTCGGTTTTTTCAACCGCTTTAATTTGGGTGTATTTAACATTAGGCCTATGGGCACTCTTTTCTTGGTTGTATGCTTTAAATGCAACAGAAACCCTGGTATGTTTGGTTCGATTGGCAACTGCTATTATTGTTTTACTCAATGTAAGTATCTTATTTTACCAGAGAGCTACTGATCTGCGCTATGTTGCAGCCATTGCTGCTTTTTTTCTATTGGTTCAATCAGCCATCTCGCTTCTATACTTTTTTAAAGGAAGTTCCGAGATAACCTTTACCGAGTTAGTACTAACCATGCGACTAAATGCTGGTAACAAAAATATTTATGCAGCATCAATGGTAGTTAAAATTCCATTTGTGCTGATGGGAATTTATTTTTATAAAAACGCTTTTCGAATTTTTTATGCATTTGTTTTTTTACTGGCAGCCCTTACTATTTTTTTACTGAATTCTCGAACTGCACTGGTAGCTATGGGTATGAGTACTGTGGCTTATTTGTTGGTGTCGATTATTGCATTTAGTAAAGAAAAATCTATCCCTTCACTGGTAGCTAGGCTACTAATTGTTACCCTAACCTTGGGGATGGCGGTTATAAGTTCACGCGTGGCAACCAATTATGCGAAATTTAGTTATAATGACGGTTCCATTAATGGCGGGCAATACGGAACGATAGAACAACGGGTTGCTTCGATTGGCAGTGATAGTGATGAAAGTACAATAGCACGTTTTCGATTGTGGAATAGCGCCTGGGATTATGCCCAAAAACATCCTTTTATGGGGTGTGGATTTGGAAACTGGAAACTGGCATCCATTCCCTATTCCAGGGAATTTAACGATGGGTTGATTGTTCCGATTCATGCCCACAACGATTTTGTGGAATATTTTGCTGAGCTGGGATTTCCCGGGGGAATCTTGTACGCTTCGTTATTCTTATTTTTTGCATTGTATGGAATTCGCACTTACCTGCATAATCCTTTATCGGATGAATCGGTGTTTACAATATTTTCTCTGATAGCTGTTGTGGCTTTTGCAATTGACAGTTCCCTGAATTTTCCAAAAGAAGAACCGATCAATCAATTGATGTTAGCCATTGCCGGAATGGGCGTGCTTTCGGGCTATACGAGTTGGAAAAATAGCGCGGCAACTGCTGCTGAAAACAAACCCGCTATATCCGGATTGCCTCAGTTATATTCTTTTGTGCTTGGCTTACTCATGATTCCTATTCTATATATCGGATTTCTGATTTGGCGGTCTTCTGTATCACAAAATCTATATGTGCAAGAATTGAATGCCGTTACATTAACGGCTCCGGTAGATCAGGTTGTGAATGCATTTCCTGCAATACCTAATCTGGTTTCCAATACCGTTCAACCAATTGAGGGCATGCTGGGAATGTATTTATGGAAGAATCAACGCGTAGAAGCCGCAGAAAGATATTTGCGCCGGGGACAAAAAGCTAATCCTTACATGATGTATGTTGAAAATATTCGGGCGAATATGTATTATCAGAAAGAGAAATGGGATAGTGCAGCCTATTTTGCTAAACTGTGTTTGTATGAGCGACCGCGAAATCCAACCTATTACCAAACCTTTATGGCCTGTGTGGCTAGAACCTATGATACAGCAACCTTGCGCAAGGGATTTGAGCTATATAACAAGTATCATCCTAAAGATGCGTTTTGCTGGAATCTGTATTTAAGCAATATGCTGAATGCCAGTCAGGGTGCAGATGCTAAACTCAAACAAATGGCAGACAGCGCCCTTCGTATATTTCCTGATGATACCGAAATAAAAAAACGGAATCAAGATATCAGTGCAGCTTTTGCAATACGTCGCTAATTGCTATTAGGCGTTCCGATTGATGCAGTTTAAATCTTCAAAGGCAACTTCGAGCCGCTTGCTGAAAGATTCTTCTGCTTTGCGCAACCAAACCCGGGGATCGTAGTATTTTTTATTGGGCTTTTCAGCGCCTTCCGGATTGCCCAGTTGCGCCTGCAGGTAAGCTTCGTTTTGCTGATAAAAATGGCGGATTCCATCCCAAAATGCCCATTGCAGGTCGGTATCAATATTCATCTTGATAGCTCCATAACCGATGGCCTCCCGAATTTGATGTTGCGGTGATCCGCTGCCCCCATGAAACACAAAGTAAACAGGCTTAGGGGCCGTTCCGAATTCTTTTTGGATATAGTCCTGACTGTTCTGAAGAATGATGGGGCGGAGTTCAACATTGCCCGGACTATACACGCCATGTACATTTCCAAAAGCAGCAGCAACGGTAAACAAATTACCTACGGCACTCAATTCTTTGTAAGCATGGGCAACGTGTTGGGGTTGGGTATATAGTTTATCGTTTTCTACGCCGCTATTATCAACGCCATCTTCTTCCCCTCCGGTTACACCCAATTCAATTTCGATACTCATTCCCAAGGGTGCCATTCGTTTATAGAAGGCAACCGATGTTTCAATATTTTCTTCAAGCGGCTCCTCCGATAAATCCAACATATGCGAACTGAACATTGGCTGCCCCTTTTCTTTATAAAATTGCTCTCCGGCATCTATCAGTCCACTAATCCAAGGCAGCCATTTTTTGGCAGCATGGTCGGTATGTAACACAACCGGTACACCATAATGTTGGGCTACATTATGAATATGGAGGGCACCAGAAATGGCTCCGGAAATATTGGCTTGCAACTGACCATTGGGCATTCCCTTACCGGCAAAAAACTGAGCTCCTCCATTGGAGAATTGTATAATTACGGGAGAATTTACTTTGGCAGCCGATTCCAAAACGGCATTGATGGTGTTTGTGCCGGTAACATTTACAGCTGGTAGTGCAAATTGATTATCCTTGGCATCATTGTATAAGGTTTCCAGTTCTTTGCCGAACAAAACGCCGGCGCGATATTTTCCCATGAGAATGTTTTTCTGTTGTTAAATTGAACAGCAAGATAAATCATTGATAACAAACGAATGTTAGCATTGCTTATCCTAGCAGATGATGTCTATTGTGCCAGACTTTGAATCACATCGTATTTCGTTACGATATGGTGCTCTCCTTTGTCATCTTTGGCCAACACCGCCCCATTTTCTTTATTGATTAGTTGTCCCAGTTTTTCCACAGGTGTTTCAAAAGGAACTACCGGATAAGGCGGTTCGATAACCTGCTGTAATAGTTCGTGCCTTATTTCGGGATTACTGAATACTTTTTGAAATAACCCATTTTCGCTAACTGCTCCTATCATTGCCCCTTCATGGGTAACAGGGATATGTTCGATGTTGTATTTTTTCATCATCTCTACTGCTTCTGCAACTGTGTGATTACTTTCTAGCGTAAGTAAATGTTTGTCTCTTCTTCCATTTACAATGTCTTTGAATGTTTTCACTTCCAAAAATCCTCTCTCCATCATCCACTGGTCGTTATAAATTTTTCCGATGTATCGGGTTCCATGATCATGGAAAATACAAACCACTACATCCTCCTTTTTTAATCTGGATTTTAACTGCATCAACCCTTGCAAACAGCTGCCAGCGCTGTATCCGCAGAACAATCCTTCTTCACGGGCAATTTTGCGTGCCATGATTGCACCGTCTTTATCGGTTACCTGTTCAAAATGATCGATGAATTGCATGTCGTAATTCTGTGGAACAAAATCTTCCCCAAATCCTTCTGAAATATAAGGATGTACTTCATTCATATCAATTTCACCCGTGCGAAAATATTTGGTTAGCAAAGATCCATATACATCAATCGCCCAAATCTGAATGTTGGGATTCTTTTCTTTCAGATACATGGCGGTACCCGTAATGGTTCCTCCGGTTCCGGCAGTGCAAACTAAATGGGTGATTTTCCCCTCGGTTTGTTGCCAAATTTCCGGACCCGTACTTTCGTAGTGTGCCTGCCGATTGGCCAAGTTATCGTACTGATTCATATACATCGAGTTCGGAACCTCCTGTGCTAAACGCTTGGCTACGCTGTAATAACTTTTCGGATCGGTGGGCAGTACATTGGTGGCACAAACAATTACTTCTGCACCCAATGCTTTTAGAATATCTACTTTCTCCTTCGATTGTTTATCGGTGGTAACAAAAATGCAATGGTATCCTTTTACGCATGCGGCTAGTGCTAGTCCCATACCCGTATTGCCACTGGTACCCTCTATGATGGTTCCCCCGGGCTTTAACTTTCCTTCTTTTTCAGCCACTTCCACCATTTTTAGCGCCATCCGGTCTTTAATGGAATTGCCCGGATTAAAGTAATCTACTTTGGCTAATACCGTTGCCGGAATATCTTTCGCCGGGTGTATTGCCAATGGTTTCCAGGATGTTATTTAACCACATAAACTAACAATTGTTTGTACAAAAGTACTTGTTTCGCATGTGAACAGGAACAAAAAAAGTAGAGAGGGGATTTACCAGAGTATTTCTTCGGCTATTTTACCGCAGATATCGTGTTCAACCATTTTACAAGCGAGGTTGATCATATTTTTAAAGGCTTTTGCATGGCTGATACCGTGGCCAATAATTACGGGTTTAGATACGCCGAGCACTGGGGTACCGCCATAATTTTCGTAATGAAAACGTTCAAAATATTCATCATGAATTCCCCGTTTGAGAGTAAGGTCGTACACCGACTCTGCCATTTTTAGTAGGATGTTTCCGGTAAATCCGTCGCAAACCATTACATCGGCTTTATCTAGAAACATGTCGCGTCCCTCCATATTACCTACAAAATGGATGTGTTTATTTTCTTTCAGCAGGGGATAGGTTGCCTGTGCGAGTAAGTTTCCTTTTCCTTCTTCTTCCCCCACATTCATCAATGCCACTTTGGGTTCGGGTATTTGTAAAATGTGTTTGGCGTAGAGATTTCCCAGGATAGCGAATTGATTCAGTTGTTCGGGTTTGCAGTCTGCATTCAATCCAACATCCAGCAACACGCCGGTATCTCCGTTTAATTTGGGAACGATGGAAGATATGGTTGGCCGCAATACGCCTTCAATAGGTTTGATAGAGAACATAGCGCCTACCAGCATGGCTCCGGTATTTCCGGCACTGATAAATGCATCCAATTCACCTCCTGCCAGTAGTTGAAATCCGATGGCAATAGAGGATTGCGGTTTTTCTTTGAGTGCCTTGGTAGGATGTTCGTGATAGCCGATAATTTCAGCAGCGTGTATCACTTTAATTTGGGGAGAAATAATCTGGAATTGCTCGAACAGCGGCTGTATTTCTGCCTCGTTGCCTATACAATGGATAATGACGTTACTATCTGGATTGGCTAAAAAAGCTTGTAACCCTTTTACGGCTTCCAGCGGGGCATAATCTCCCCCCATCATGTCAATTCCAATATGCATCATAATCAGTAAGTAAAATTAAATTGAACTACTATTTAGGCTTTCAGGGGTGCTTTTTCAGCTACCAGATTTCCTTTGTAGAACAATTTTCCTTCACTTACATGTGCACGATGGCGAACATGGGTTTCACCAGTAGCATTGTCTTTGGTCAACGTTACTTCCTGGGCCACATAGTGCGTTCTTCTTTTTGCACTTCTTTGCTGTGAGTGTCTGCGTTTAGGATTCGGCATATCATCAGTTTTTGATAGTCAACAATTATTCTGAAAAATTTTTAAACTGGTCTAATCCCTTCCAAAGAGTCGGTTTCTCTTGGTTGAGGCTTTGTTCCATTTGTTTGAGTTTCTCCAACACTTCCCGATTACAATAAGGGCCGCCTTTATCCGAGTCGGCACAAATTTTCTGAAAGGGTACGCTTAGGATGATGAATTCGTAAATCCAGTTGGCGAGGTGTAAATGACTTTCCCCTCTTCCAATGTAAAATACGTCTGGATCTTCTTCCTGTTCGTTCATGGTGTCGGGGTCGTCTACTATTTTAACCAGTAGAGAAAACTCGTCCCATAACTGAACGGGCAAAGTATTTCCGCATTTATCGCAACTACCCTGCACAGATCCGTCAACATCGAATTTCAGTTGCATAAACCCAGTTTTCTTATCCAGGGCTACCCGCACATTCGCTTCACAATTACTAAAATCCTGCACTCCAAATGAAACAAAGAACTTATCATCCACCTCAAACTCGTAATGATGCAAACCGGTTTTTAATCCAACAAATGCTATTTCAAAATCCCGGCGCTGACTCATAACGGCCTTTTAAGGGTTGGCAAAGGTACAATAATTGCTATTATTCACCAATAATATCTGATTCGTCTGATTTACAGGCGGTTGTGATAGCTGCGGGAATAGTCGGATATTTGGGTATGGAATGGAAAAAAACCGAATTATGGAAGCATCGCTGGCTATTTGCCTTGGCAGCTTTTATCATGGCTTTTGCCCAGTTTCCAATGGCGGTGGAGCGATTTTATGCCAGGGGCTTTTACCCATATTTGGGCAAATTGCTTCGGTTGGTTACCGGATGGTGCCCCTTTTCGATAGGAGATGCTTTCTATGTATTTGTAATAGGATACGGGATTTTCATAGTAATTAATTTTTTATATGTTGGACTCCGCCACAAAAAATGGCCTGGTTTTAAAAAAGCCATGCTCAAATTAGTCGTTTTTTTAGCTTGGGTGTATGTAGCTTTTAAAGTTTGCTGGGGGTTGAATTACGACCGCCCCGAAATTGGCCAAGGGCTGGGGATTTCGGCTACCATCTATACATTACCAGAGCTAAAAAATCTGAATGATCAGCTTATCCAACGACTTAATGAAGCCCGCAGGCTGATACCCGGTGACTCTTTACCCGAAGTTTCCTGGGATGAGCAAAAAGATATTGCTATCACCGCCTACAACCAATTAGCCGCTCAAAACCCTTCTTTTACATATTCCTATCCCGCACTAAAAAAGTGCAGCTGGAATTTTTTGGGTGAATGGATTGGTTTCACTGGGTATTTTAATCCTTTTTCCGGTGAGGCGCAGGTAAAAGCCGACTTGCCTTCTATTTTGCTTCCCTATACCTCCTGCCACGAGATTGGTCACCAGATTGGCTATGCCCGGGAAAGCGAAGCCAGTTTTGCAGGTTTGCTGGCAGCAGGGGCTTCAAAGGATGTAATATTGAAATATTCACTGTATCTAGACCTATACTCACTTATGCACCAGGAATTATGGAGGAACTATGCAGCAAATGGCGATAGTACTGGATTACGACAGCAGTTCGATAGCAATCGGCAGCGATTAGATACCTTGGTAAAACTAGACCGGAAAGCGATTCGCCGGTATTTTCAGCAGAGAACCCATCAAATTACGCCGGCTTTTACACAAGTGTATAGTCAGTATCTAAAAGCGAACGGACAAGCTTCCGGTATGCACAGTTATAATGAAGTGCTGGGCTGGTTACTGGCGTATCAAAAAAAATATGGGGAAAAGAGTTGGTAAGTATTGTTACAGAAAATTCTTCCACATCATACTTTCAATCGGCTTATCAGGTTGACCGCTATATTTTGCGTTGGCTTTTTGGTTGTAGCGAACCTCAATTTCTCCATCTACTGGAAAATAAATTAATTGACCAATCGGCATGCCTTTATAGATGCGAACTGGTTGTTTGCAGGAGATTTCCAGCGTCCAGTTTCCACAAAAGCCAACATCCCCTTTTCCTGCGGTTGCATGGATATCAATGCCCAGCCTGCCCGTAGAAGATTTACCCTCTAAAAAAGGAACATGGGCATGGGTTTCGGTATACTCTTCGGTAACCCCCAGATAAAATCCACTGGGTTGCAGAATAAACCCTTCCTCCGGAATTTCGAAATAGGTAATGGTATTATGCTTTTTGGCATCCAGTTGGGTATCTACATAGGTAGCCAGCCATTTTCCCAAATGCACATCATAACTGTTACTGCCTAAATCGCCCCGGTTGTAGGGTTGAATAATGATGGTGCCTTTTTCCATCTCTTCTAAAATGCGCCGGTCGGTTAAAATCATTTCCCTGTTTTTTCAATTGGAATGCAAATAAGTCTTAATTCTGCATACTAATTGCTAATTTCCTATTGTGCCCCTGTTTTATCAACAAGATATCAACGAATTTACCCGACTCGGGGTTTGGCATATTACCGAGGAGGCAGATTTTTTTCTGCAGAAAGCTGTTTTTCGGTATCCAATCGAGCATCCCAATAAACAACGGCAGCACCTGGCAGCCGGGTATTTATTATCGGAATTATTTCCGGATTTTCCTTATCAATCCATTCAGTCAACTACCTATCAAAAGCCCTTTCTCTCTGGAAATCCTTATTATTTTTCGCTTTCACACACCAATGAATATGCTGCTGCCATCGTGAGCCGATCCGTGCCAACCGGAATAGATATCGAAATGATTTCACCCCGGGTTCAGCGTATCCGGCATAAGTTTTTAAGTATTGCAGAAAATGCTTGGGTCTGCGATTTCACCCCAGGCCAACAGGATGCTTTACTCACTTTGCTCTGGACGATTAAAGAAACGGTATATAAATGGCTAGAACAACGGGGCTTGGGATTTAGTGAGCATATTGAAATACTCCCATTTGAACCGCATGCTGTAAACCTCGTTACCGTTAATATACACCATCCTTTACACCGGCAAACCATACAGGTGTCTTTTGAAAAAAAAGGGGAGTTCTATCTAAGTTATATTGCCAGTCAGCCCCTAATCGTCGAACCTTGATTTGTTTTTGGGCAGTAACTGCAGGCTTTTGCGTAAGCGTTGTTTCATTTGCCATTTCAACAATTGACCCATGGATTGAGTTTTTCTTTCGGGAATAGACAATTGATAATGTTGGGCCAGTTCGTTGCGCAGCTGATTCAATTTTTCGGGCGGTGCTAGGGTGTCTTTTGCCATAATATCCAGCATTGCTTTCATTCGATACCGCGAGGAAGTCAATCGGAAAGTCATCAGGGTTTGTTCTTCTGCCTGATATTGGGCGATGGATTCACTGTCTAAATGCTGAATGGCCAATTGCACCAAAGCATAGTTTTCTTTGTAATACTGCGGCAGGTAGCCATTTTTTCTGCCTTCATAGGTTTGCTGATCAAAATCAATTGCGCGAATGCGATATTGAAAGTCTTCAATATCCGGAATCATATTTACCACAAAATTATAGGCACGCATATCACCTAATAATTGCACAAAGCATCGTTCATTGAATTTTACAAATTCTTTGGCCAGCCGAATTACATTGGTACTGGAGTGATGTAGATAATCCCTGATAAAAATATCTCCCGGAATACCCGGTACATGTTCTTCTATCAGTGTTTGCTGATGGGTGAGGTAGGTCATCCGGTTGGGAGATAATAAATGTTCCATCTCTAATCCATAAATCCGGTTGGCATCTGCCTGTTTGATATAGAAGTGATCGTAATTATCGTTGTATTTATTTACAATTCGAATTCGAAAGGGTTGGCTATTGCCGAAGTAGCAAAAATCTATCCGCGCCACATCCAGGTGGTTGGCAAAACTCATGTCGCCCTCGGTTTTCAGAATGGCATACATCCGAATCAATGCCCCCCGCAATTGGTTCCATTCCTGCAGGTCGTACGAAACGGTATCCCAGTAACTGTCTTTTCCTGATTTATCTTTCAGGGGAGTAGTATAGGTAAAACGCTTCAGATCGTGGTAGGAGAGCGGCAGGGGGATTTCTCGTCCATAATCAATCAAGTATTGCCGCAGTGCGGGCTGTGGTGTATAAATGGGCTTCTTGCGGGAGGGTTGTAAATCCTGCCCCATACTATTTTCTCCGGTACCTGAATCGATTAACATACCTGTATTTTGTTAACTGGCGTAGAAAGCTACCGAATTTTTTTGAAAAGCGCAGATCCTAAAAACAGAGTGAGTGTGAGTTTGAGTTCGATTATTTTAGATTTTCCCCCGTGTAGTGCGTTAGGAACAAAAGCTCCCCGTGTAGTTACCGAACGCAGAGAGAGACTGCACGGTTTGGAATGAGAATCCTGCTCACAAAGGCGCGCAG
>JAPLEI010000066.1 GCA_026391195.1 Bacteroidota bacterium
GTAAAAATCACCATCAATTCGTAATGGTTCATTCCCTTGTTTTTTAGGTTTTTAATTTGGTTTATCCCACTGGACACCCGCCAAGGCGGGAGAATCTGCCAAAACAGATTTGGGGCAGCAAAGGTAATGATTTTTAAGTTGCTGGGGCGTTTTTTATCATGAAAAATATAGCGTGGAAGCGGTTTTGCCCCCGTTTTCTACACAATTTTGCTATTTCTGGCTGTTACTACCCTGGCGAAGGGTAATATACGTTGGAAAATGGTCGCTATATCCCCCCCGGTACCGGTTCCCATCCCAGGTACGCATCGGATATCCCCGATACCTTCCCCGATTTTCTACCATAAAAGGTTGCCGATAAATGCCCGATGCAGCAAATTGCCACCCCCTTTCCGAAGTGGTCAGTAGGCCGGGAGAAATCATAATCTGATCGAAAAGCGACCAATGGTCTCGATTGGCAAGGGTACCTATCCCCCTTCGATATGGCATCAGCCAAGGGTTAAACAATAAGGCCGCTTGTATCTTTTCCCGATAGCCGGTTGCACCTAAGGTTTGGGTAATACTTTTACTCGTGGGATCGTCGTTTAAATCTCCCATCAGAATAATTTTGGCTCTCCCTTCAAAGGCAAAAATCGAATCCATGATACGTCGGCAGGTGCCTGCTGCAGCTACTCTGGCGGGTCTACTCCTAATTTCTCCCCCTCTTCGGCTGGGCCAGTGATTAATCAACAAATGCAGGGTATCGGTATCCATCCTTGCTTTTACATATAAAATATCCCGGGTAAATCGGGCTTCTTTACTTCCGCCAGGTAGCAGCACTGGGATGGGTTTGGCGGCAATCACATATAGGGCATCGGGTTTGTATAATAAGGCAACATCTATACCTCGCGGGTCGGGAGAATCGAAGTGAATAATCCGATAATGCTGCCCCCTCAGCAAAGGGTGGGTGCACAGCAATTCCAATACCTTGCGGTTTTCTATTTCAGTAACCCCCAGTATATCCGGTGCCTGTGGATATTCTTGCGGACCCAGTTCGCTGATTACGGTTGCCAGATTTTGCAATTTGTGGTTAAATATTGCTCTGCCATATTGCTTGCTACCTGCCGGCGTAAAATCGTCGTCGTTCGTGGAAGGATCATCCAAGGTATCGTATAAATTTTCGAGGTTGTAAAAAGCTACCACCCTTCGAAGTGGAATTTTGTCGGTTGCAGTTAGACGTATTTCAGTTAGCCACTGCTTCCCCGCAAAAAACAGGAGTAGGAAGATGAAAAGGATGCGCATCAGTGGTATAAAATTGAATGCTTATTCGTTTTCACCGTTACGTATTTGCCGCAAATGATATAAATACGCTACCCAATCGCCTGCTGCCGAAATAGTTTTGTTGCAACTATTTTCTGAGTTGTATGCTGAAAAAATTTAGCTGGATAGGGTTACTTGCACCGATTATTATATCGGCCCAACTGCCATCGAAAAAAGCCAGCCCAGTTCGTGCAGTGGATTCTTTACAATTACCGGTTCCAGCTCCTGCTGAAGCAGAAAATACTCCGGTTTCAAGCTCACAAAATGATACAGAAGAAGCATCGGATGAAATGTATTATCCCTCCCTATTACAATCCGCCAGAGATCCCTTAATCACAACAGCGATGTACGACTGGGGGGCAGCTCGCTTTTCGTGGAGAGGGTATATTCGGGAGCGGGCAGAACATCGAATCAATGGGGCATTGATTGGTTTTCCGATTACCGGGCAGGTACCCTGGTATATTATGAATGGGATGAGTAGCCAGATTCGAATGTCCCAATCAGCCCTGGGAATAGCACCCGTTGAGTATTCGCTGGGCAATTTGGCAGGAAGCCGGATGTTTGATGGAACCAACTCGCTAAGTCAGCAACAGACAGCGATATCAGTAGGGTACGCCGATAATCGGCAAACGCTCCGTTTTAATTTGGCGCACTCTTCCGGGATGCCGGTAAAGGGATGGGCATGGAGCACCTATTTTCAATATGCTACTAATAGAGCAACGAATGCCTATCCGGGAATGCTCACCTCCTTTTCTGGATTGATTGCAACAGAAAAAAAATATCGAAACAGCCAGCGCTTGTATGCCATGTTTTGTTTTGCTCCGCAGGTGATCAGTAAACAGTCGCCCATTACACGCGAACTCTTTCATATCAATGGAAACTTCCGCTATAATTCCAATTGGGGATTTCAGGAAAATCAAATCCGATTTGCGGCCACCCGTACCTATCAGTTCCCGGCTTTATTTATAACTCATGAATATTCCGCTAATCAACATACGGTACGCAAATGGTCGTTGGCTGCCATTAGCGGATATCAGGGAGATCAGGGTTTAGACTGGTACCAGGTTGCTGATCCAAGGCCGGATTATTATCGCTATATGCCTTCTTATTCAGCAGATTCTTTATTGCAGCAACGGGTAATCGACTTATTTCAACAAAATCCCGAACGGTTGCAAATCAACTGGCAACAATTGTATGCTACTAACCTGCAAAGTCGGGATAATGGGATTGCTGCAAATCTGCCGGCTGGCTTGGTGAATTCGGGATATAGGAGCCGATATATTGTTGAAGAGCGTAGAACCCATACCCGACTGTTTTCCCTGAATTATTATTACCATACGCTGGTGAGAAAAGTAGTTGATTTTTCTGCGGGTGCCAGTTGGCAACTAGCGGAGAACCGTTACCGAAAAAAAGTAGTGGACTTGTTAGGGGGCGATTATTATCTTAATATAAATGGATTTGCAGATGCGCAATTGCAGGATAATGCTTTGGCAAATCAATACAATATTGCAGAACCCAACCCAACCATTTATAAAGGCGATTACTTTGGCTACGACTTTGGATTCAGACAAACCCATACTGAGTTTTGGTGTCAGTGGCAGCAGAATTCGAAAAGAGTAGATTGGTTTGTTGCCGGCAGATGGGGGGTTGATCGGTTGATGCGGAAAGGATATGTGGCCAATGGTTTGTTCCCTCTGAATTCGTTTGGCAATTCTTTGCCCATCACAACCCAGGCTTATCTGGCTAAAGGAGGTATTACCAGAAAATTAAATGGGAATCACTTTCTTTTTGCACAGGCAGCTTTTCAGTCGAGGGGGCCATTGGCAGCTGCAATTTTTATCCATCCCCGCTACAGTGCTTTTACGCGTAATGATATCACTGCCGAAAAAACATTCCACATGGAGGCAGGCTGGGTTTTTCGGTCTCCCAGCATGAGTAGTAGACTCAGTTTATTTTCTACCCAAACGAATCAGGCACAGGAAATTCAAAGTTTTTACAACGACGCGGCCGCCACATGGGTAAATCATGTGGTGAGTGGGTTGGGCTTTTTACAACGTGGAGTAGAGTGGTCGGGTTCTGTGCAATGGAATGTAGATTGGAATGTAGACTGGGCTGCCTGTTTTTATCAACTGCTATATCGTGGCCAGCCCACCGGAAAGTTATATGCGGATAATACGGAATCGCTGCTTTCTTCGGAGCCCTTATGGATAAATGGATACCGCCTGGGGGGTACGCCTCAGCAGGCGCTTCATATCGGCTTGCGTTATCAAACTTCGGAAGGGTGGATGGCTTCGGTTAGTATCAATCAGTTGAGCAATCATTGGGTAAGTCTCCATTATTTACGAAGAACTAGTTCTGTGCTGGCCTCGGTAGACCCTGCATCTCCCTTGCGGCAGACCTGGATGGAGCAGGAAAAACTTCCGGATGTATTGAGCATACATGCCTTGTTTGGCTATAGTTTTCGACTAACCAAATTTTACAAACAAAAGGCTCCAGTTATTCGCATCTTTTTATCTGCCAGAAATTTTCCCACTAGGTATTTTATTGCTGGTGGGTATGAACAGGCAAGATGGGATGTGAATGCCGATGGACAAATACGTTTTCCGAATAAATACTTTTTTTCACCGGGGAGTTATTTTACTAGTTCCTTTCAAATTTCTTTCTGATGAGTTCAAGAATCTTTTATTGTTTTTTATGGATGGTATGTTTGCAAGCATGTAGACCTCAGTGGGACCAACCGGCATTATCTATGCCGGCTTCCCTTTCAGCCAACACTACCCTTCGTGAAATTCATAAATTGCATTTTCCGGGAAATGTAGAAAAAATTGTAGACGATTGGGTAGTTGTAGGCGTGGTAGTGGCGAATGATCGAACGGATAATTTTTATAAAACCATCGTAATACAAGATGCTACTGCGGGCCTGTCTATTCGCCTAGATGCAACTGCCTTGCATCTTTCCTATCCCGAAGGAATGCAGGTATATCTTCGATTAAAGGGTTGTTGGCTGGGCGATTATGGAGGCCTATTGCAGTTAGGTGCAGGGGTTGACCGTTCAGACTCAATTTATCCCCGACTGCTTCCGATTCCTGTGCCCCTTTTTCAGCAAGTGCTTGTGCCTGGGCTTCCCAATCAGTGGGTAAAGCCGCGGGAAGTGAATATCAGCCAATTGAGTGACAGCTTTCAAAATTGTTTACTAACCATTCCGGAGGTTGAATTGATTCCTTCCGATACTGGAAAGGCCTGGGCGGATGCCAATAATCAAGCGGCCGTAAATCATGTGATCAGATCCTGTAATTCGGGATCGATGTATGTTCGAACCAGTGGATTTGCCAAATTTGCCTCCGCAAAAACACCCAGGGGGAATGGAAAAATTATAGGTATTTACACGGTTTTTGGTTGGGAAAAGCAGTTGGTGATGCGAGATACTTCGGATGTAGCAATGGATGGATTGCGGTGCACGGGTAGTGGCTATAAAACCCTGCTTTGGGAAGATTTTGACCTGCAAAAACCCGCTGCCGTTTTATCGATTGCGGGCTGGAAAAACATTGCAGAAATGGGCGGACAATCCTTCTATATAAAATCAGCTTTTAATGAGCGATATGCAACTATCGAAGCTTTTGCCTGTGGCCAGCCCCGGGTAGCGTCGTGGTTAATCAGTGCACCTGTTAACCTCACCGGTACTTCGGGCGCCCGGCTGAGTTTTGATACCCGCGACGTGTTTGATAATGGCGCCAGCCTGAAAGTGTATGTTTCTACCAATTATGATGGCACCAATAACCCTTCTAAATCAAAGTGGACCTTGTTACCCGCATCAATCGCCAATGGTACAACGGGGGCTGTTTCTGCAGGGTGGAAAAATTCGGGATCCATCTCTTTGAGCGGCTATAAGGGAAACTGCCATATCGCTTTCAAATACGAGGGGGTAGATACGGGCCGGAACCGGCAAACGACCACTTTTCATATCGACCGGATTTCTATAGTTGCCAACTAGTTAGCCGAAAAAATTGGTAACTATAAGCCTGTTATAACAATCGCAATTTAATTCTGTAAACGAAAAAAATATTAATTTACGATTTAATTAAAAACACTCCCATTTATGAAAATTATAAGCTACGATACCGATTTAGGTTAATAATTTTACTGCTGTGCAAGATAACCCTGGAACAGTTTTTCTGATGGGTTCACACTACTAGGTAATAAATAATAGTTCATTTCTGCAAAGCAGGTTGTCACCCTTCAAAGGCACCACTTATTATGATTTTGCTCCCGGTATAATACTGCCAAGTAGCCCAGAGGCGAAGCCTCCCCACCCATTAAAACAAGGGATTTTAATTCGTTGACAAAAAAACAAAGAGTCGGCAGATTTAGTTAACGATTTAAAACTAGTCTATTACAAAATAAAATGTAATAGAGCTCATAATTATTTGGTAATCAATTTATTGTGGATATAATAATTGTTATGTTAAATAGAATGTGTTTTTCTTTTTTTTCTATCCTCAATTTATCCGGGCGTTAAATAAATAATTACAACTAACGAGAAGAAAAAGCAGCAATTTATATTTATATCAGTATTGATAATACCAGCCCGTTTTAACAAATTTCAACCTTAGAAAAACAATCCAAGTCCGACAAAAAATGGAGCAACTGTTTGAAGAAAATTAGTTCCGCAGAACCCAAATCAAACTCATAAACCAGCACCTGATTATTTTTTACATTTCTTTTCCAATTATGAACAACCCCAACAAATTTTTTGGCTTTTTCAGACTTCTGATTAAAGGTATCAATACAGGTATCAATTTGATCGATAATTTGGTCATGGTTCTGCTGCAAATCATTTTTGAAATGCATTTCAATAACACAATCATGGCAAATGCGGGTAATCACTAATTCAAATGAAAGGGGCTTAAGTTTAAACGGCAGCCCCTCTTTTGGATATAGCTGCTTAAGGTAAAGTGCGGGATCAATGCCTTCAAACCAAAATTCTATGTCATTACAATCAATGTCACTATCTCCCATTGTGTAAACCCTTCCGGATTTGGATTTCCAGGCCACTTCTACAGGGTTCGAATGATTAGCAATCCATATGCTGTAGGGGATTTTAGAAATACCTGAAGCTAAATCAACAATCAGAGGTCCCTTTGGGGAAGTACTCATTTGTACTCGTTTGCTTACCTTCAATTTGGATTTAGTTTCAAGGTCGTCTCTTAATTGTCTATCAGCACATTTAACAAATAGCTCTGACAAAATAATCTGTTCATTTCTTTTGTAAGATTCTATCATTGACGACAAAAAATTCTCGTCAAAGAAAAAAGGTACATTTTCCATATTTTTTATATTGGTATTTTCCTGGCAATTCTAATCAATTTATAAGCAAGTAATACACTTTGTACATCGTTCCACATACCCGCTCCGGCCGTTATAAAGTCCTCAACAATTGTGCCTACAAATATCGCAACAACGGCCCCCACTACCGTAGTTTTTATGTATATTAAAATTTCCTTGTATTCCGGTTTCTTGAGAATCTCTAAAATTATTTCTGGTGTTATGCCGTTGAGATTTTTAGCTGCTTCTTGAAGGAACCGCTTTAATTTATCAGCTATATTTTGAGGAATGACGATTGGCTGAGTTGCCGGGTTTCTGGAGACATAGTCATAAACTATTACACCAGGTGCTGTTAACTTAGCTTCAATTGATAAAGTTGGATTTAGGGGATAATTAAGGTAACGAGGTTGATAACCAAAACCCTTTCTCCAAATTGGGCTAATAGATGCATTTAAAATTGGACAAAATAAGTTAGCCTTGATTACATAATTTTGAACTTCTGCTTCTCCTGCAGCTCTTCCTTGCGGATTATCGGGTTTAATTTCAAAAATTTCATTTGTCAGCGTATTAACAATATCTGCATAACCCGGTTTCTGTCCACTAGATCCACTATAAGGAATACTATATTCGCGATGGCCATAATATTGGTTCTGCTCCATATAATCAATTTGAATCATAACATGTTCTATCGGTCCTTTCCAAGCAAGGTTCCCATATTTCAATGTAGAACCACACGGATTATTGAGGTATGCGGCATCTGCCTCGTCATCCTCACGTTGGATTTCCTCCAAGATTTCGCGATCTCTATCTGTAAGTTGATAACTACCAAACATCCCCCAAGGAATTGTAAACGGCCCCCACGGATTACTTTGTCCATTTTGTGAATTTCCACTTATGTCGCCATTAAAAAAAGCCAACCAATAACTCCAGTAATCAACACTTCCTGGATTCCAACTATTGTTTCCTCCGATACCACCACCATAGTTACCACCACCTCCATTACCACCGAGACCACCTCCTCCAAAAAAAGTACTAATACTACTCCTTATATTTTCTTATGTAGTTAAAAGTTTTTGCCAGAAGGTTTCTTTTGGACTCTTAGAAGAAGGACAGTCAATCCTGGGATCACCCAGTTTTTTAACTAATATTACCGAGTCACTTCCATCAGGCAGCGTTATGCGAGTTACATCCTCTAACTCACACCCTTCGTCAAATTTCTTTATTTGTGTAGCCGAAGAAAGAAAAGCCTTATTAAATAGCCCAAGCGAGTCGGGAACAATTTTTGATAATACAAGTTTGTTATTTTCATATACATTAACCCGAAACGTTTTTTCGTCCAGATTAGCGAAACCCACTAGGCCATTTCCTTTGATAGAATCCGAAAACATGCGTACCACATAGTTTACCTCCATACTGCCATCTGGCCGCCTCTTGAAGTAGAAAGATCCTCCATCTGAACCCTTGCATAATGTAGGAATACGAACAAAATGATTTCCGTTTATTGTTGATTGCTCGGCCCTCGAGAATAATAGGGTTGGTTGGTCTACCAGCGTTGGCAACATCGTGTTTACCCATTGTTTAATTTCGGTAACCTCAATTCGCTTTTGAGAAAGGGGGGACAAATCGTTTATTACATCCATTTTTTTCTGGCAAGCAGAAAAAAGTAACACAATAAATAATACCAATACACTGGCTGCTTTATTATTAGCAGTTAAGAACCGCTCCATGGGGCTGTTTCGTTGCGAAAGAGGTTGCATATTTTGAAATTTAAAATTAACAATTGTCGATTAATGAATTGCCAGACATGAAAGTATTATAAAGAGTTTTACGACATGTCGCATATTTTTAGGGGCAAAAAGCATCTAAGTGATTGATTATCATTAAAGGAAATGGGCTGTTGCAGCTTTTTGCCGTTTTGTGCTGGTTTCTGAGAGCGTTCAATCCGTCTATTTTTTATGTAATTGGTTGTTGCCGCAGTCACTATTTGCACTCTTATAAATAGCCGAGAATTTGGTAAGAGATGGCAACGAATGCTAATTGGATAATATGCACTTCACCCAAGCATTTATCA
>JAPLEI010000014.1:0-5363 GCA_026391195.1 Bacteroidota bacterium
GAGGAAAATAGGTCGGTGACGATTTGAAATGGCTCATTTCATAACTTGCTGTAAATCAGCTAGTTTATGAATCAGGGTAAATATGTTTTTTCGCAAATTGTCACTTTTTTACCTACCCGTATTTTTGTTAATAGGGCAAATAATTTTTCAAAATTCGTTTTTGCAAAAATGTTTCCTACTGTATTTAGTATAAACAGTCCAAAGAAAATCCATAGAATTAAATTTACAGTATTATCTGGAAACTTGAATTGTACAAATTCCCCTTTCATCAATAGAATGGAAATTCCGCTTAAATAGCCCCCACTTGACCGCTCCAAACAGCCCCCACTAGACCGGGGCAAACTGCCCCCAGCAGATCGGAGCAAACTGCCCCCCCCCATTCCAGCGTTTAATCATACTGTTTATCATATTGATTTTCTAGTTTATGATGATGTACTTTATAGGCATCCGTAAACTTAATAATTCATGGCCAATAAAGCAATCAGTATGAGCAAAGTACGCCAAATTATCAAACTCTACACCCAGCAAATGGGCAAGAAAAAAATCGGTGAGCGACTCGGTATGTCCAAGCATACTGTTAAACTGTACATAGAACACTTTCGTTCAATCAAAATACCCAAAGAAGAGCTATTCAGACTCTCTGATTTTGAGTTGAATAAGCTATTTCACCCTCCGAAAGAAATGCTTATAAATGATCAGCTAAAACAGCTGTATGATTTTTTTCCCGGCATGAGCATACAGCTGAGAAGGCGTGGAATGACAGTAGCCAAGCAATTCTTAGAATATAAAGCGTTGAATCCTCCCTCTTACGGTGAGACAACCTTTTATAAACATTATAATCAATGGCGCAAGAAGGTGAATCCTACTATGCATATTGAACACAAGGTTGGTGATAAAATGTATGTCGATTATGCGGGAGCCACATTGCCTTATGTGGATACTAATACGGGAGAGATAAAGAATGCTCAGATTTTTGTTGCTATCCTTGGTTGGAGCCAATATGCTTATGTAGAAGCTATGGCTAGTCAAACGATTGAAGAATTTATTACTGCCTGTGAAAATGCACTGCGCTTTTTCAATGGCGTTCCTCTGGCTCTTGTGCCTGATAATTTAAAGTCTGCCGTGCATAAGGCAAGCAGTTATGAGCCAACGGTGAATGAGAATTTTAAGGCTTTTGCCGATCACTATGGTATAGCCGTTCTCCCTGCCCGTTCCCGTAAGCCCCAGGATAAAGCTCATGTAGAAAACATGGTAAAACTAACCTATCAGAAGATATACGCTAATCTCCCTGAGAAGGAGTTTGTGCCTTTAAATGAACTTAATATACAAATAGGACAACATCTGGTTACGCTCAATAATGCACAGCTTACCGGCAAACAATGTTCAAGGTCCGACCAATGGCTAATGGAATTATCTGCTCTTCAACCATTACCTGCAACATGTTATGAAATGCGAAAACTAAAACAAGTAACCGTGATGAAAAATGGCCATGTTTACTTGACCGAAGACCAACACTACTATAGTGTTCCTTATGAACTTATTGGCAAGAAGCTAAAGATGCAATATATAATACTCCCGCTCAGAAGTAAATCTGTACATGCATTATGAACTGATAGTAACACATAAGAGGTTGCGTAGTCCACATAATTATACCACAGTCGCTGAGCATATGCCTGCACAGCACCGGTACGTAATGGAATGGAATCCCGCTTTTTTTATGGCCAAGGCTAAGGAGATTGATCCTGTTGTTGAATATTATATCAGTCAGGTACTGGCAAAGAAACAACACCCGGAACAAGGATATAAATCCTGTATGGGTATTTTATCTTTTGCCAAACGCCTCGGCGAGATCAGACTTATAAAAGCCTGTAAGAGAGCGCATGAGATTGGCTATTATAATTATAAGATCATCGAGGATATACTTACAAAAAACCTGGATAAATATGATGACGACGATATGGAGCCATCAAACATGCCCACGCACGATAACATACGTGGTGGGAATTATTATCAATAATTAATCACTAAAACCAAATAAAATGAACGAGATCTTAACAAAAATGAAGCAGATGCGGCTTCAGGGAATGGCAAAGGCCTTCACATTGACACTTGAATCTGGCAAGAATGAAAAGTTTACCCCGGATCAAATGGTTAGCCATCTGGTAGAATCGGAATGGGATGAACGTTATAATCGAAAGCTTGATAGAACGCTTCAGGCAGCCCGCTTCCGGTACAAGTCCAGCATAGAACAAATCAACTATGAAGATAATCGAATGGATAAAAATCAGGTGTTGCGTTTAGCAGATTGTGAATTTATCAAGCGCGGTGAAAATATCATTATAACGGGTAGTACAGGTATCGGTAAAAGTTTTATTGCTTCTGCAATAGGCCATCAGGCTTGTTCTTTAGGCTACAGGGTACTTTACCAGCACAGTACCAAACTCTTTGGTCGTATGAAAATTGCAAAAACCGACGGCTCTTATCAAAAAGAGCTTGCTAGGATCGAAAGGCAACATATTTTTATTATTGACGACTTTGGAATACAGCCCTTAGACGCACATAGCCGCTCAGCACTTATGGAAATCATTGAAGACCGGCATGGAAAATCTTCGACCATTATCACCTCCCAGGTACCCATTAGCAAATGGCACGAAATTATAGGGGAACAAACCATTGCTGATGCTATCCTAGATAGGATAGTTCATGATGCACACCGTATTGAGATGAAAGGTGACTCATTGAGAAAGAAAAAACAACCAAAAAGTGAAGAAGATATTGAATCAATAATCTTAAAGAACTAACTTAGCTAAACATGATAAAAACAGAATGAGATTAAACTAGGAATGGCAGTCTAAAATGAGGGGGCAGTATAGTGCGATCTTGAGGGGGCTGTTTGAGCGAAATATCCAGTAATCGGTAAAATATTTATGACTCGAAATAAAATTTAACTGAACCTGATTCCAGTCTGCTTTTGCCGCTAATAATCCGAGTTTGTGTAATTCCTGTTCCAGGAGCACAGCTGTTGAATAATAATCGTCGGTACCTAAATAATATAGGTCGGCATCGCATACAATTTTAGCGAGCAGGTTCTGGGGACTCTGCGGCACTTTAGTAGCTAAAATGATGGCAGCAATCTGGTCGATTTGTTCCAGACTGTACCCATAATCCGGGAGCCATTTCTTGGCATACATGCAGGAAGTTTCCTCATGTTTTAGATGATTTTGTAAATAGCCAACATCATGAAGTAATGCGGCTGTTTTTACTATCAACATTTCATCTTCTGTTAGTCTTTCATGGCTTCCAATTTTTTCTGCCATGGTAACAACTTGCTCCGTATGAGAGGTGTTATGATAGGTGAGCTGGTCCGACAGTCCTTCATTAAGCTTCTGAATAACAAAAGGATATAATAAATCAAATTGCATGGAGCATAATTAAATTAGCACTTTCAAATATACTTATTTTATAAATGACTTTCAAAGCTATTTTAGGCTTATTATGATTTCTGTAATCGGTTGTATAATTTTCTAGAAAGGGATAAAAATGCACTCAATAATAGTTCCTGTTAGAATTGGAACGAAAGAGTAAATTTTGCATTTGTATGAATCGCCGCGCACAAATATAAGCTTAAATAGGTAGGCTTTAATAAACTCAGTATTCGGTAAGCAATAAATGAAATCGGTTAATAGATGGATTTAATTCGACTTGTTTAATAATCTCTGTTTACCTTTATTTTATAAATTATGTAAAATGAAAAATTGTATCAGAACCTTTTTTGGATTTGTGTGCATATTATTTTTTTCAGTTATGCTACCTGCTCAAAAAAATCAATCCATTGGTTTGTTGAAAAAATTTTCCATCGCTAGTTCTGGTGGATGGGATTATCTAGCAATTTCACCCGTACATGATTGGCTATATGTAAGCCATGCTACCCAAGTGAATATTTTGAACAAAACTACTGGCGACTCTGTGGGTGTTATACTCAATACTACCGGGGTTCATGGAATTGCTTTCGACCCAGCCAACAAAAAAGGGTTTACCAGCAATGGTAGACTGAATAACGTTACCGTATTTGATATAAATACCAATGAAATACTAGCGCAAATTCCTACCGGTATCAATCCTGATGCAATTTTCTTGGAGCCTTTTTCTAAAAAAATTATCACTTGTAATGGTCGCAGTAAAAACCTCAGTATCATCGATCCATCCACCAATCAATTGGTAGATAGCATTTTTGTAGGGGGTAAACCCGAAACCGCCGTTTCCGATGGGGCTGGCAATCTTTGGGTGAATGTAGAAGACAAACATGAAATCGTTCGCATCAATCTTCGTACCCTTCAAGTTACACATCATTATAGTTTGGCACCTGCCGAATCTCCAACAGGACTTGCGTACGACCCCAAAACCAAGCGTTTATTTGCCGGTTGCGATAAAACATTGGTGGTGGTAGATGCCCTGGAGGGAAATATCATTGCTCAATTGCTTATTGGAGAAGGATGCGATGGGGTTGCTTTTGATACCGCTTTGAGAATGATTTATACCAGCAACGGCGCTGCCGGCACTTTGTCGATTATCCAACAAATTGATGCCAATAAATATCAACTAGTTGACAATTTACCCAGTCAAAAATCTGCCAAAACCATTACACTTGATCCAGTAACCCATTGGGTATATCTCCCTGCTGCTGAATTAGAACCGCTGGCACCAGGAGAAACGGGTAGACCAAAAGTTAAACCCGGTACTTTTCAGATATTGGTGTTCGGATCAAACGAGCCGGTTAAAAAAACTAAGTAATGCTTTACAGAAATTTTTTGATGATAGTGGTTGGGGTATTGTTGAGTACCCAAATATTTGCTCAAACTTCCTCCGTATCCGGTACACTGATGCAATCGGGTAAACCACTAGAACTAGTGAGTGTTATTTTATATAAGGATAGTACCAAACAAGTAGTAACTGCTTTTTCGGATAGCTTAGGAAAATTTCAGTTGAATAATATCCCAGCGGGAAATTATCAGTTGCGATTATTACTAATGGGCTATGAAACCCAATATATACAACTGAACCTGGTTGCTGGTCCCAGCACAATTGGCACTGTAACTATGGTGCCTAATGCCAATACTTTACAATCGGTGGAAGTTAACAGCATCCGCCGCATGATAAAAAAAACACCCAATGGATTTATCATCAATGCTAAAGATAACCTTACCCAAATAGGTGGCTCTGCTACCGACCTCCTGAGCAATACCCCCACTGTGGTTACTGATCCCGAAAATGGTATCACTATACGTGGAAAAACTCCGCTGATACTGATCAATGGCCGCAACTCGAATATCCGCTCCATCGATAATATTCCCGCTTCTTCCATA
>JAPLEI010000014.1:5403-19521 GCA_026391195.1 Bacteroidota bacterium
ACTATTGAAATTATCAATAACCCCTCCGCACAATACGATGCGGAAGCCGAAGGGGGAATCATCAATATCATCCTCAAGAAAAATACCGGAAAAGGAACCAATGGTTCCTTTCTATTGGGTACTGGAGTAGGCGCCAAGGGCAGATTGAATTCGGCTATTTTATTAGGACATCAAGAAGGTAAATGGAATATTGGACTCACTTACGATAATCGCTTTGCCGGTAGAACCCGCCATGCGGATGCAGAAAGGATCAATTATAACCTTACCAACAATTATCAACAGACCCAGGTGCGGGATGACGATCGTTATGAAGAAACGCATAATGGAAAATTGAATCTGGATTTTACGCCCGATAAGCGACATTCAATCGGGCTCGAGGTGAATGGCAATATCGATAACCAGCATAATATCGAAACACTGCTAACCAAAATTAAATCGAATACCCAACAATTTGTAGGCGCCAATCAGCGGGTGTCGGATGAGCGAGAAACGGGTAAATCGCTAGAGTTTGCCCTTAACTACAACCAAACCTTTGCCAACCCAAAAAAGAAGCTCGCGATTTTATTAAGCAGTGGACAAAACCGCGACCGTCAGAATACCGATATACCCACCACGCAGCTCGATAATGCCGGCAATCCTACCGGTTCGATATACAAGCAGCGTACTCGTAATTTTGAGGATGCAGGGGTAAGCAATGCGCGTATAGATTACACGGTTCCGGTTACAGCGCATGCCACCTTGGCAATGGGCTATAAAGGAACGTTTAGAAATATTGATGCCGATTTCGTGAGTGAATACCAGCAAGGGGGTAATTATTTCGTAAATACTGCGGCAAGCAATCGATTTATCTTTCAGGAGAACATTCAGGCCGGCTATTTGCAATACAAAGGATCTGCCGAAGCGGCATCCGGAAAAAATATTAAATACGATCTAGGACTCCGTGCCGAACAAACCAATAATTCCGGTAAAGAGGGCAGTGGTAAAAATTTGTTCACCAATAGCTACCTCCAATTTTTTCCTTCTGCAACGCTTTCGTATTATCTTTCCTCCAACGATTTTATCAAGTTGGGTTATTACCGACGCATTAATCGGCCTGGGTTGGGGCAGCTCAATCCCTTTATTGATATAACGGATTCACTCAACCCGCATGGTGGTAATCCGTATTTGCAGCCCGAGTTGGTGAATGCGATTGAAACGGGCATCACCAAAGAGTGGAATAAAAATTCTATTACCGTTAATCTGTTTTACCGACACGCTATCAATAGTATCCGCACTTTGATTACTCTTAACAACAATGGTGTTGCGCTGGTATTGCCGCAGAATATCGGGTCGAATAATACCTATGGCCTCGAAGCGATTGCTTCTTTTGAGCCACTGCAATTATGGTCGTTGAATGCGAGTGTATCTGTGTTTCGCCAACAGATGAATGCCGATAATATAGCTAAGGACTTAAGCAATGATGCCTGGAGTGGCTATGCCAAGTGTATCAATAATTTTTCATTGTCAAAAAACAGCAAGCTGCAGATTGCCATCAACTACACAGCACCTTCAGTTACGCC
Source organism: Bacteroidota bacterium (assembly GCA_026391195.1). Taxonomy (GTDB): domain Bacteria; phylum Bacteroidota; class Bacteroidia; order Chitinophagales; family Chitinophagaceae; genus Sediminibacterium. The sequence goes on from JAPLEI010000014.1 coordinate 6,963, forward strand.
GCAAGGAACCCGGATTGCCGTGTACAATACCGATTGGGGCTTTCAGCAAAAAATAAGCAAGGGTAGGGGGGCGATTGGGTTGGTGTTAACGGATGTGTTTAATACCCAGCAAAGTGGCATTACTGCATCTGGAAAAGATTTTAATTACTATCGCAATTTTAAAGTAGATAGTCGAGCGGTCATGGTAAGCTTTGTATGGTCGTTTCGCACTAAGTTGAAGGAAGAGTTGTTGGAAAATAAGTATTCTAATGATTAAGCATACCTGAATATAGCAAGTAGCGTGAAGGAATATCTGTGAAAAAAATGGAGCGTTTTTCTTCCGGCTCTGTCCGTACCTTGGAAGGAGCATGGGCCTGTTGGCTTCCGAAGGATGTGAGGGAAGTTTCCCGTGTAGTTTCCGAGCGACAGGGAGGAACAGCACGGCATGTGCAAAATCAGTGTGCGTATGAGTGGGAGTGTGAGGAGGGCCCCCCATTCTATTTCTGATCAGCAACCACCCTAGCAGGTGAGCTTTTCTGCATTTCCCTGAATTCTTTCTTGCTTATAGACGAAGTAGCTACTTCCAACGTAAAATTATGCCTAGTTTTTATTTCCATCATATGCTGCATTGGATAATGCCCATAATACAAAGAATCGTTTACTTGCACTTTTTTTAAAAATGAATTCCCCAATAAAGAATTTTTAAATTTTTGAAAACAAGAATCACAACTTAGGGTAGCTATTTCTCTATCGCAGCGACCGCCTTCTGAAAAATGAAAATAGTAGTCCAAATTTTGAACAGTAGTGTCTCTTAAAAGAAACAGCAGCGTAGATTCGGTTTCTGTTAGCGTAGCATTAAATTTATTCTTTTTGATTTTGGCATTCAAATCTTTTTTGATCGCATTCCGGGTATATCCATTAAAAAATATCTGTGCATGGCAATACCTGCTAAGTAGGAGTGCCATAATAAAAAGTGTAAGGACTTTCATCGTAAAATAAATATACAAAATTTTATAACCCTAAACCTACTAAAGAGTGAAAGCATTACTTTCCAAAAGTTGGGGACTTTTGGAAAGTTGTATCAGAGTTAGCATTTGCTAAGTGAAGATTGCTTTTTACTAAGTTCATTTTCATTCCAAACCGCATTATCTCCTCACCGCCAAAGGGGAGTCGGAATACATTGCGGGGAAAGAATTTTTTTTCTAACCATTCAGTACGCTTCGCCTCAGCCTCTCTACATCCTTCTTTGTAACAAAATCAAAATTTCCAACTCTTGGCACATAATAGCCCCCTATTGTTCAGATACTATTCATAGTTTTGAATAAACTAATATTTGCATGAAATCGCCATTCAGCTCTCTTATTGTATCCGCCTTTTTTCTCTTAGTATACGGCTGTACTTCAACCAACCCATCCGATAAAAATACCTCTCAGGCCACTGCAGACAGTTCCGCTGTTCTTCCTTCCTGGCAAGAGGGGGCTACTAAGCAGTCCATTATCAACTTTGTTACAAAAACTACCACCCAAGGTTCTGCTGATTTTATTCCGGTTGCAGACCGGATTGCCTGTTTCGACAATGATGGCACCCTGTGGAGTGAGCAGCCAATATATTTTCAGCTGGCTTTTGCCATTTATCAGATTAACAAAACGGCACCCAAGCATCCAGAATGGAAGCAACAGCAACCCTTTAAAGCGATTTTAGCAGGGGATATGAAAACGGTAATGGCGGGTGGCGAAAAGTCGTTGGGGGCTATTTTGGCGGCTAGCCATGCAGGACTAACCACCGAGCAATTTACCCAGTCGGTAAAAGACTGGATGGCCAATGCCCAACACCCCACCACGCAAAAGCGGTTTAATGCCATGATCTATCAGCCCATGCTGGAGCTGTTGCAATACTTGCATAAGCATGGGTACACCACATTTATTGTTTCGGGGGGCGGAGTTGATTTTATGCGCGCCTGGGCCGAGGAAGCATATGGCATACCTCCCCATCAGGTGGTTGGCTCTGTGGGGGGGTATCGATACGAATTTACCGATGGTAAAGCTTCCCTGATAAAATTACCCGAACTAACTTTTAACGACGACAAAGCCGGAAAGCCGGTAGGTATCCAGCGAAGTATTGGAAAAATACCTGTATTTGCTGCCGGAAATTCGGATGGTGACTTCGAAATGCTGCAATATACCAGTACCGCCAAGGGCTACCCCCGCATGAGCATCCTGGTGCATCATACCGACTCAACCCGTGAATGGGCCTACGATCGCAAATCTGCAATCGGACACCTTGATAGGGCCCTTACCGAAGCACCCAACTATGGCTGGCTGGTGGTTGATATGCAGCAGGATTGGAAAAAAATCTACCCGTAAGGGAGAACTTGTGCGCATTTGGAGCATGAGTTTGAGTCTAAAGGAAGAAGTACTTACCAAAAGTTAGGGACTTTTGGTAAGTTATTTCGGAGTGAGCAACTGTTAAGTGAAGAGCTCCTTTTGCGAAGGGCATTTTCATTCCAAACCGCAAAGTATCCATCTACGGCGGAAGTCTTTGCAGGGAATGAACTTAGGATAATGAACATTGAGGAACTGCACTGCAGGTGAGCATTTGTGTGGTAAGTTTCCCGTGTAGTTTCCGAACGACAGGGAGGAACTGCACGGCAGGCAAGCAATATTTGCGTTACTAGCATTTTTTCCTTTAATTGCTTCCCTTCTATTACAAATCCAGCAATATGCGGATATTTCTTTTCAGTTGCTGAATTTGTTGGGAGTTAAGTTTCCCAACCTTTTGAATCAATCGATTATTGTCAATTGCTCGTATCTGATCTACTAAAATATCCGAGGACAAAGGGAGCTGACTTTTTTTAATGTGCACGCGCAGCAAATCAATTTCCATATTTACATTTGATGTAATCGGACAAATAAGAGTAGATGGGTGAAAATCATTGAGTAAGTCGGTTTGAACAATAACTACGGGCCGGGTTTTACCAGGTTCAGTACCCATGTGCGGATTTAAATTGGCCAGCCAGATATCATATTGTTTGCCTACCATCGATTAATTTTTCAAATTCCAGTAAAGCTTCCATAGAATCAGGCGCCGTTAAGGACGATTCTTTGGAAAGTTGTTTTTTCAATAGTTTTCTTTTGTTAAACTGATTGTATAAATCCACTGCCTCATTAATATAACGATTGCGGGCTTTTTTTATCCGGGAAGTTATGCGTTCCGTTTCGAGGTAAATGTCATCATCCATTTTTAGCGACAAATTTTTCATACCAGTGGTTTTTACAAATGTATATATTTTTAGTATATACCTTATCGTCCCTTGATATTTCTGTTATAATGAAACACCAAATTCCGTTTTAATCATAAGGAAATGTTAGGTGTTTATACGCTCAACTATAAATTTGCATACAGTAACGCCATTCTGCACGAAGATCATAGTATGCCCTTTTGCGCCTTTGGAGTATGTGGGGTCGGTTTCCTGTGTAGTTTCCGAGCGACAGGGAGGAACAGCACGGCAGTGAAAAATCAATGTGCGTGCGAGAGGGAGTGTGAGGAGGGAGCACCCCCCCCCATTCTATTTCCGTTCAGCAGCCACCCCGGCAGGCAAGCTTTTCTGCATTTCCCTGAATTCTTTCTTGCTTATAGACGAAGTAGCTACTTCCAACGTAAAATTATGCCTAGTTTTTATTTCCATCATATGCTGCCTTGGATAATGCCCATAATACAAAGAATCGTTTACTTGCATTTTTTTTAAAAATGAATTCCCCAATAAAGAATTTTTAAATTTTTGAAAACAAGAATCACAACTTAGGGTAGCTATTTCTCTATCGCAGCGACCGCCTTCTGAAAAATGAAAATAGTAGTCCAAATTTTGAACAGTTGTGTCTCTTAAAAGAAACAGCAGCGTAGATTCGGTTTCTGTTAGCGTAGCATTAAATTTATTCTTTTTGATTTTGGCATTCAAATCTTTTTTGATCGCATTCCGGGTATATCCATTAAAAAATATCTGTGCATGGCAATAGCTGCTAAGCAGGATTGCCATAACTAAAAAGGTAAGGACTTTCATTGTAAAATAAATATACAAAATTATATAACCTTAAACCTACTAAAAGGTGATAGCATTACTTTCCCAAAGTTGGGGACTTTTGGAAAGTTTAATCGGAGTGAAAATCTGCTAAGTGAATGGTGCCCTTTTTAGAAAAAAATTCGTTCCAAACCCCACAGTTCGGGTAGGCGCACTTTGTTGAAAGAGTTAGTGTGGGGGAGCAAAATATTCTCATACGCAAACTCACTCTCACGCTGTTTTTAGAAGTCTTTTCCAGCAATATTCGACCCCTCATGCTTCATCCGCTTGCCAAAGATTTCTAAATAGTAGCCCAACACGAGGTAGTGATTGCGGGTAGCTTTGGGGGTGGCAACCAGCACCTGATTTAAATAGCCCAGCTGCACCAGCATCTCCTGCGATAGGCGGTAGTTCAAGGATAACTGCAGGCGATTCTGCTCGAAAAAAGGACTTTGTTTGCCAAAGAATATCTCATCGCCCACACTAACTTGCCAGGGCTTAAAACCTTTGGTAGCAGCCCCAAAAGGGTAGGAGGCCACCATCCGGTATCGGTAGCGATTTCTAAAGCCACTGCTTTGCCAACGAAACTCGGTGCGAAAGCGTTGCTCGATATTGATGCGTCCTAAATTGGTTAACACAATCAATTGCGGCCATAGGCGAAATTCGCTGTTGGTTTTTGGGATAGTAAAATTGCCCGATGGCTGATAAGTTTGATAACTACCCGCCCCCAGGGTAAATAAAACGGAAGGACGAATAGAATAATGCACCCCACCTTTTAACTCATGGTAGTTAAACTGGTTATAAAACCCCAGCGACCTCAGCTGCCCCTCGGCAAAAAAACTCCATTTCTCGGTATAGGTAAATTTGGTGTTGAAGATATTCCAGGTTCCAAGGCCGGTGGTCTGGGCGGTGCCCTTTAAAGCCATTGAAACCAGAAAAAGAACCCCTATTGTTTTACGCATGCTAACTACTATTTACAGAGAGTGAAAATAGTTTTTTTTAGGGAATTGGATTGAAGTAACTGCAGTGGGCTCAAATGCAAGTAGCCTTTGCGAGTGAAAATGCATCAGTATTAAAATCCCTTTACTTGTTCCCATTATTTTTCCGCATGGCTTTAAAAGTTTTTTTATCCATGGTTAAGCCAGATATCTCCACTGTTCGATTACTGCCAATTTTAATTTGCATCAACGGCCATGGGGGATAGTAGCCATAATACAGCGTATCATTAATTTTAGTTTTTTTCATCCACCAGTCATTTTTTAATAAGTTTACATATTCCCTAAAGCAGGAATCACAGCTATAGCTGCTAAATTCTAGGTCACATAAACCTGACATAGCAAAATGGTAGTATTTATCGTAATTAAATACTGTTGTATCTCTTAATAGAAAAAAAATACTTGAATCGGTTTCCGTTATTATGGCATTATAATGATTTTTAGTAGTAAATTTTTTTAAGGTTTTAATAACGCTAGTTCTGTGCGTTCCAAATTGTACCATCTGCCCAATTGCGAAGTTGGTTTGAAGGATTGTTATTATGAAAAATAGTAGGGATTTCATGCTAAGTAAATAGGCATAATTATACTTCAAGTTTCTAAATTAATGATTTTAAATGATTTGCTGTCTCTTTGTGTTAACAATAAATATAGCAACTCTTCATTCTATTATACTCCCAAAAATTAGAGACTTTTGGAAAGTTGTGACGGAGTGAGCTTCTGCTATGTGAAGTGTGCCTTTTGTGTAGGGTAACTTCATTCTTTACAGTGTCTCGTCCTAAAATAAGTTTACAGTTTTTTCATTCCAAGCCGCAAAGTCTACTCCAACGTCGAAAGACATTGCGGAGAATGATTTAAATAACTACCGGTTTTTTATGGCCTGTGCTGGCATTTTCATAGAAGCTGGCCAGGATAGGTATTTTCAATATTTTCTGCAGGCGGATTTGTGTTTCTAGGGTAAGATTTTCTTTACCTCTTACAATTTTACTGATTTGCTGGGGAGATACCAGCATTTTTTCTGCGAGCTTTTTTTGTGACCAGCCCATTTCATCTAGTTTTAATAATACTTTCAGCGCAATCTGTTGCGACTCCCGCAATCTTTCCCGATTATGGTGGCGCTCTTTTACCTTATGAATGGTATTTGAATCATCGGTTGTAACTAGGGAAAGAAATTTTTCTTTATTTGTCATGGTTATTCGTTTATCAGTTCGTAAAAAGAATCCGTGTCTGCAATACCCATATATTTTAGATATTCCCGGCATTTTTCCATTTTCTGCATTTCTTTGGCGGTATGCGGTCTGTCTTTGTTCAGATGATGTAATTTAATTGCTCCACCAGTTATCACAAAGCAGTTATTATCAATTCTTATAGCATACAGTCTTAAAAAATTTCTCCGTCCCTTTTGCCTAGAAAGTTCAGTAGTTCCATATTCCAAGTTGTTGAGTGGTTTAAAAAAATCACTACATTTTCTGTTTGTATCTTCTGCTATTTCATTGAGAATTTGTTCTAGTTCCTGCGAATTAAATAATAATTGATTAACACATTGCTCTGCCGTTATACCCCGGGGAATATCTTCTGAATGTTCCTTAACGAATTGGTATAAATAGGAAACTTCATTCCAACATGTTAATAATCGATCCAACTCATCCGTTTCTTCCTCCTCCCATTGGAAGGCAAACAATCGATTATCAAATATACGTACAATTTTCATACATTAACCTATAGGTTTATTTACGTTCTAGTAGTTTTGATGGGTTTTATTTCATTTATCTACATGCAAACTATGTTTTTATAGGTTGTTTTTATTAGGTATTAGTACCTGAAATATGCACGATTTTTATGCGGTGTCTGGGAGAATAAAATCAGCGTGAGTCTGGAGCATGAGTGTGATGATATTCCCACCTCTCAAACTCACATCCAATCTTACTCTGTTCTTCGAGCTCCTATGGAGCATAAGCGTGAAGAAGCTTATGACGGTGGAGGGGAGTGCTTTTCAAAAATTCGATACTTTTTTCCCTACTTGTTCAGTAAAGATATTTCTTCAGCAATTCTTACCAATTCATTGGTGGTTTTCCAATTTCTGGTTGTTGCACTTACTTGTAATTTTGTTTCTAAAAAGCTGTTGGTCAATTTTGTTTTTCCATAACCATTCGGGCAATACAAATACACGGCCATATTGGTAAAAGCGATTGCTTCTCCGCCTAGTTTTTTTTCTTCTATTGCTTTTTCATCAAATTTTGGTGGTTGGGAAGATAGAAAAGTAATATGTATAAATGCAATATCCTTTTCACTGTCTTGTAAAAACGGATTGCTAGCAATGATTTGTCTCAGCGAATTAATACTTAAAACAAGTACAGGAACCTGAAAACCAAAGTCTTTGGCAATTTGTTGGGAAATGGATGCTGCTAGTTCCTTGGGGGTTGCTTTTTTTCCTGTAAAAACAACATTCCCACTCTGCACGTAGGTTGTAATATTACCAAAACCTAATTTTTCATAGGTTTTCTGTAGATCGGCCATTTTAATCAATTTTTGGCCACTTACATTAATTCCCCTTAGTGTTGAAATATAGGTTGTCATTTTGTTTTCAATCTTATTTTATACTTATCCACCATTTACTGCTCTCAGTTTTTCCATTAGGTTACGATTGGTGCAGAAAGTAATTCAATGTACAACAGTTCAAGTGACTTGCCAATGAAAATTGCTGTTGTTTTGTTCCATCTCTGATGCGAGTTTGATTCGTTAGAGGCAGATGAGTCCTTCGAGGTGAGCTTGAGGTTATTAGTGCCTGGGCGCCAATAAAGCATGATTATGAGGGTTACGGATAGGTGACTAATTCAATAATTACCCCCTCAGACAATTCTTCAGATCGAAACGGAGCACCCCGGAAAAACAATTTCCATCTTCCTCATCAAAATCGGGTTTACTGATTCTCCAACATTCCGATTCTTCAATATTAAATACAAAAACTTCTTTCAGTGATCTTACTTCTTTAATTGCTTTTCTAACTTTTTTGATATCAGCATTCCAGCTTCTATTTCTGGTTACTTCAATAATCATCTCCGGCTGATTCCAAGAATTTTCCCATTTTCTAACAGAAACATCCGGTATAATGTATCCGTCTTTAAAATCCTCATTTCTTAAAACCACTTCAGGCGCTACTTTGTATTCGTATTGTAGTCCTCTGCTTTGTAAAAATTTGCGGATATGAAAGATAAAGTCTGAAATTACCTCCTGATGTAAGGGTATATTGTATCCTGATATTTTATTCATAAACATGGTTTGATGGTTCTGTCGATTTCGGGTTTAGCCAATCAATTGTAGTTTATTCACAAGGTTGAAACGGCTTTTATAAATGTACGATTTTTATAATAAGTAACAAGGTGGATATTTCCCGAAAATCGAACTGCATGCAAGATCCGCAACATAGTAGATGACTTGGCAACCTACTGGTAGATACAGTGCCGATAGATAATGGTGAGGTTGTGCTTCTCAAGAGCATGTAAACCACAGCCTGAGAGTGAGTTTGAGTCTGTGCACCTCTGGTGCATGAGTGAGTGGTTGTAAAGTGAAGTGTTCCTTTTGTGAAGGGCATTTTCATACCAAACCACAAAGTCTCTCTCCGCCTCTGGCGGAAGACTTCACGGAGAACGTAATTGGTAACTTCACGGAGAACGAAAGTGTGCATCTGAAGCTTGAGTTAGCGCGTTAGATGCTCATACTACGCTTACTCTCCCTTACTATTTCTTTACTTCCTAAGTATAATACACTCCTCGCCAATTCTTCTAAAATAGGTTGACCCACCTTCTATGTGGTCGTGTTCAAAAATGCCTACGAACTTATATTCGTTATACCCCAGGGGATCTTTATATTTCATAAAAACGATGCGCTTTTTTAAGTCGGGGATATAGGCTTGATTTTTGTCGTTCCGTTCTATAATTATGCTACCGCCTTCTGATAATTGATTGTGCCATCCTGTGTGTGTAGCAGCTATTAACTGCTGATTTCCCTGCTCATCTATTACCGGAATCGCTAGTTTTGGAAACCATAATTTATATCCCTCTAATTCTGTGCCCGTAAATGCCGGTAAACTGAAATAGGCCCTTGATGCACCTCCGGCTACTTCATTGCGGCAGGCAGCAAATAACACATTGCAGGTTTTGTTGATGGAACTAAATCCCTTGCGATCGTTTATGGAAATGGTCACTTTGTTTTTATAATACGTTTCAGGCGTTTCTATCTGCCATTGTGGAGGATTTATCTCTAGAATCCTTTGTTGAATTCTTTCCACTGCTCTAGTAATAGTATCCTCCAATTCTCCAAACTTCCCGGTTACCTGTATGTGGATGGCTTCATAATTATCGGCGCTAATTTTATATAATACATCAAATATCCTTACTTCCCGCTGCTGGTCTCTTACCGCCTGTCCGGAGTCTGCATGATAGGCTTCATCGCACTCAATACCCAAGTTCAGCGACGGAAAATAGAGATCAATAAAAAAATGTGAACGGCCCGATTTTTTATATGTATCCGATACAAACTGTTGTGAAACTACCTCTAGGTTTGGATTTCCGAGTCGATGCCAAATGGCATTGATCACATAATTTTCGTAATCTTTCCGGTGGGTTCTCGATAAAGTTTTAATAAGATACCGGGTTTTCGGATCGATATTTATGGCTTCGGATTGCATGGATATAGGATTGGAAAGGAGATAGAATAAAAATAATGTAATAAGATGCTCACCGCTTACTAATCTTATTCAACGAAATTGTTTTCTGCAAACTGCATTTGAAACGACTGATTTCCTGATTTCGGGTTTTGGCATGTTTCTGACTCACCCCACTATTTACCCGTTTGCGCCAAAGGTTAAAACTACTGCGCTTCAACTCGCTGCGCATCAGGGCAATTACTTTGGACTCCGGCAAGCCAAACTGTAGATAAATGGCTTCAAAAGGGGTACGGTCTTCCCAGGCCATTTCTATAATGCGGTCAATATCCGCGGGAGCTAACTTTTCCATTGGAGTGCAAGGTACGTGATGCTGGTAAAAATATTACATCGCTTTTTCTATGATTGTTCCTAGCGTTATGTGTCTCAGGCTTACTGTGCGCCTTTGTGAGGGGTGTTTCATTCCAAGCCGCAATCTGAGTTTGATTGTACCAAACAAGAGACTTCCTTTCTATCCTTTTTATACCCCCATTTTCTCTCTTCATTTAACCCGCACTGCCAACCCCTAACCCCAAAAAATGGCAACCTCGCGCGGGCGGAATTTACTTTGAATGATACATCTTAAATATCGGTGTATTCACCGTTTTATTACTCCGTATAATCACTGAATTTTGTTGGGCAGTTAAGTAATAAATAATTGATATTCATAGTTCTACATATTTTTATGCGCCTCAATAGTATAAAATTGCCTGTTTTATATACACCTACTCTACTTATTTTGGTGATGTGTTTTTCATTTATAAACCCATCAATCAACCACTCATGAAAATGAATTTCTCCGCCGGTAAATGGTGTTGGCTGTTTATCGGAATTGCATTCACTGCTTGCAACAAGCAGAACGATTCTCCCACTACCCCTGCAGCGCACCAAATGGTGCAGGCACTTAAGGGGGATAGTTCGGTAAACGGACTCATCACCGCCCTTACCGCAACCGCCCTCAAAAACAGCTTTATTGAAAAGCGAGGCAATCAAGAAACCCGCCTGGTAAAAATTTCGGTGAAGGATTTGATCAACTACCTCCACCAGATGCAAACCAATGCCTATACCGATTCAATCGGTATTCATATGGGCATCTATTCAGCGGCAACCGTTCCAGAAGCTCATCCCGATTATGTGGGCAAATCGACTCTCTATTTTTCGGTTTTTCCGGCAGGTAATGCGGCTACATCGGGTATCAAAACTTTCGGTAATTCGGATGGAAGCAAATTCTTAAATCACGGAACCCTGTATCCTTAATGTTATCTATTCTATTTCTTCTAATGTGGCAGGTACTCACCCTAACCTTAACCGGGGTGGTATACTGTAAAAAACGCAATTCCGGATTTTTGGTTTTAGCGGGGTTACTGCTTTTGCAAATACTGGCAAATATTTTTCAGCTAGAGGTATTTAGCAGTAACCCCTTGTTTTTTCGTATTCGGTATGCCATTAGTAGCCTTTCGGTTGCAGGCTATGCTTTTTTGTTGCTGCGGCATTTGAAGCATCCCCTGTTTAAACATTTTGCAAGCGCAATGCTAGGATGTTTTATTTGCGCTGCCATTTACCTGCTTTGGATTCCATCCGATTTGCTTACCAGCTTTATCAACTACCTTTTGGTAGGGGCCTCCATCAGCATGGTGCTGCTATGCGGGCGATATCTCTTAGAAACAGCCATCAATCCGCCCATGCCACTTCCGCATAGTTCCTTTCCACCCTTTGTTTGGATAGCGGCAGGACTCTGCTGTTATTTTTTATCTATGTCGGTTATGCATGCTTTTTACGGATGGTTACACCAAATAACTCTGCCAGTTTCGGGAAGCTGGATATTTAATCAGGTAAATCAGGTGCAGTTGGTGGCACTGTATATTTTTTTCAGCGTAGCCTTATTGATAGGCATACCCAAATCGAACCTATGTATATAAACCTTTCGGTATGCGCTGCCATCTCTTTCCAAATTACCGCGCTTAATTTGGATGGGCTGGATGAGCAATCTATTCGGCCGAATACTGAAAATTTGTTAGGATGGAAAAGCAATTACTTTCGTATTTATATTTTACAAGGCCGGGTGCATATACAAATTGATGGCACCGAAACCTGTGTACCTCTATCCGTTCCTATAAGTAAAGCCGAATGAACACGAAAGTTGCTGTTGTGGATGATCACCAGTTGGTCCGTATCGGATTGGTGCAGATGGTTCAGGCACTTCCCGGGTGGGAGGTAACGATTGAAGCCGCTAATGGCAAAGATTTTATAGATCAAACCAATTTATTATCACCCCCCGATATTGTACTGTTAGATATTCGCATGCCCATCATGGATGGCTATGAAACTGCCTTGTGGATCCGATCCCATTTACCCGAAACCCGCGTATTAGTGGTATCTATGGTTAGTCGCGAACTTGCAATAATCCGCATGTTGCGACTGGGGGTTTACGGATTTATTACCAAAGAAAGTACCCAGGCCGAATTGCACCAAGCCCTGATTCGGATACAACAAAAACAATTTCATGTAAATGAATTAGTGGGTAATCGCATATTTCATTATTTCTCCGAAAACTCCACCGAACAATTGCCCGATGAAAAAAATGATATTACCGACCGAGAATTTATTTTTTTGCGCAAATGTTGCAGCGAATTAACCTATCGCCAAATTGCAAAGGAAATGCATGTGAGTCCACGCACCATCGATACTTATCGCGATCATTTATTCGAAAAGTTACAGGTACGTACCCGGGTAGGACTGGTAATTTATGCCCTCCGTTCTGGCCTGATTGAGGTGGATGATTTGGTGTAGTGTTTGATATAAAGGGCATTTTCATTTTGTTCCTAGCGTAGT
>JAPLEI010000169.1 GCA_026391195.1 Bacteroidota bacterium
CCTGGGGAAATTGAAGGTACCCGCCAGAGTGGGGCCCTAAATTTTAAGGTGGCCAGCATCATCCACGACCGAGATTGGCTGGAAAAAGCCAAATTAGAGGCCGAAAAACTGGTGGAAGAAGACTTGAGTTTAGAATTGGCAAAGAATTTGATACTAAGAAGTTATCTGAGTATGCAGGAGGGGGGAACGGTGTGGAGCCGAATTTCCTGATTATTGTCAGACAATTTCGATGAAATAAGTTGGATATTTATGCTAGTGAAAAAACAGGTACGTTTTATATATATTTTTTTGTTGCTCATTTCCGGAGTAAATCGGGTATGTGCGCAAGACAACCTTCAGTTTATTGAGAACAAAGGCCAATGGGATAAATCAGTAAAATTTAAAGGCGATTTACAGGCAGGTTTGTTTATGCTCACACAGGATGGTTATAAAGTTGTATTGCATAAAACCGAAGATATATCTCGGATAGCTGAATGGGTGCATCGGGGGAAGGATGAATTGAAAAGTGACAATCCGGTAGCGAGTGTGCAAATTCCTGTTTTTGATCAGTCATCATCCATTGTATTGCATTCGCACCAATATCAGATGCGATTATTAAATGCGAATCCTAAACCAACTATTATTCCGGAAAAATTATTGGATAGTAAAACCAATTATATTATTGGTAATGATACTGCTCGCTGGGCAAGCAATTGCCGCACATTTTTAGCCGTTACTTATCAGCATATTTATCCCAACATTGATATCCGCTATTACACTTCTGAAGGTTCGTTAAAATATGATTTTATTGTTCATCCAGGCGGACGGGTGGAGGATATCGCTCTTTATTTTGATGGTTTGGAGTCGTTAAAATTGAAAGATGCGGGATTGGTTTTACAAACCTCTGTGCAACAGGTAAAGGAAATGCCCCCTTATAGTTATCAGTTGATGGATGGAATAAAACAAGAAGTAAATTGCCGCTACGAGGTAAAAGGAAATATTGTTCGCTTTAAAACCGAGATGCCGGTAAATAAATCTGCCACATTGGTAATAGATCCCACCGTTATATTTTCCACATTTACGGGAAGTCGTACCGATAACTGGGGATATACTGCCACATATGATAATCAGGGAAATTTTTATGCCGGAGGAATCGCGTTTGCCAGCAATACCGGAGCAACTTTCCCTACCAGCAATGGTGCTTTTCAGCAAACTTTTCAAGGGGGCGTAACAACAACGGGCGAGGGGGGTGGAGGATTTGATATGGCTATCATTAAATTTGATCCATCCGGCACAAAAAGAGAATATGCAACCTATATAGGCGGTGCAAAAGGGAATGAGCAGCCGCATAGCATGGTAGTTGATAAAGATGGTAATTTAGTAATAGCCGGTCGTTCTACCTCCACTGATTATCCTACTGCAGGCGCTTTAAAATCTTATGGATCTTTGTTGGGTAATAGTTGGCATATTGTAGTAACCAAATTAAATGCAACCGGAACCGGCTTGATAGGTTCTGTTAGAATTGGTGGAAATGGACAGGATGGCGTGAATATTATTCATAAATATAGTTTTAAGGGTACTATTTCTATTAACCGAAATTATGGGGATGATGCCAGGAGTGAAGTTATTTTGGATAATGCCGGCAATGTGTATTTTGCATCCTGTACCCAATCGAGCGATTTTCCTACTACACCGGTTTCTTCACAAACCACTTTGGGTGGAACCAATTCATCTGGCAGAGCGCAGGATGCAGTGATGCTCAAACTATCTCCCAACCTTTCTTCTGTTATCTTTAGCGTACTTTTTGGCGGCAATAATGACGATGCCGCCTATGTATTGGCATTGAATCCGATCAATAATAATATACTGGTAGCTGGCGCCACGGCTAGTCCTGATTTTCCAGGCAATAAAACCGGCGTGAAATATCCGGCATTTCAGGGTGGATTAGGAGATGGTTTTATAACTGAATTTTCCAACGCCGGAAATTTACTGAAGAGTACTTACTGGGGTACAGCGGGTGTGGATGGTATTTATGGTATCCAATACGACAAGTTTGGCTTTCCTTATATTGCTGGAACAACTACCGGAAACTGGCCTGTTGTAAATGCTATTTTTAATCAGCCAGGTGGGAAACAGTTTGTAGTAAAAATTAAACAGGATTTAAGTGACCCGGTGTATTCAACCATTTTTGGAACCAATTCCAGTGTTCCAAATTTATCGCCCACCGCTTTTCTGGTAGACCGCTGCGAAAATGTTTACTATTCGGGTTGGGGAGGTTCAGCCAATACCACTCCGGGATTCCCCAGCGCCGGAACCAATGGCTTATCAGTTACTGCAGATGGCTTTCAAAAAACAACAGATAATAATGATTTGTACTTTTTTGTGATGGAAAAAGATGCCACTTCTCAATTATATGGTTCATTTTTTGGTCAAAGTGGTGGTTATGGAGAACATGTGGATGGAGGTACCAGCAGATTTGACAGAAACGGTGTAATATATCAATCACTTTGTGCTAACTGCGGGGGAGCTTCAAGTGCCCGATTCCCTACTACTCCGGGTGTATGGGCACCGAATAATGGCACATTAAATGGTTGTAATTTGGCTGCTGTAAAAATTGCATTTAATCTTGCTGGCATTGCTGCCGCTATAAGAACCAGCATTGATGGGGTAGTTCGCGATACCAGTGGGTGTGTTCCTATGGCAGTTGACTTTACCGATACCCTTGCCATGGGCAAACAATACATTTGGGATTTTAATGATGGTTCAGCACCTGTTATCACCAATGGACCAACCGTTTCTCACACATTTAATTCAGCCGGAATTTACAGAGTTAAATTAATTGCCGTAGATTCCACCTCTTGCAATATTGCCGATTCGGCCTTTATCAATTTACGTGTGAGAAACGACAAGGCAGATTTATCATTTGTGGAAGCTAAGTTGCCTCCTTGCGCATCCCTTGCTTTTCAGTTTACCAATACCAGTTCTGCACCAAAACCATTTGCAAGCAATAGCTTTCGATGGGATTTGGGCGATGGGACCGTATTTACCAGTGGAAAAAATTCTTTTAGTCATACCTATTCGGCACCCGGAACTTATCAGGTTAAAATGGTATTAATTGATACCAACTATTGTAACGAGCCCGACAGCATTGTAAAGCAAATACGCATTGCTGCCAATGTAAAAGCGCAGTTTAAAACGCCTGCACAAGGATGTGTACCTTATGATGCATTTTTCGAAAACACTTCTTTAGGTGGTCAAATTTTTACCTGGAATTTTGGAGATGGTAGTCCCCTTAGTAATCAGGTAAGTCCAACCCATCTCTATGCCACTACGGGTAATTATGTGGTTACCTTAATAGCGATAGATGCGGCTACCTGCAATATTTCAACCGGTACCTCAGTCGGGTATAGATATTAATCCCAACCCCACACCTACCAATGAGCCGGTGAACTTTGTAAATTTAAGTGCCAACGCCAGTAGATATAAATGGTTGTTTGGGGATGGTTTTAGTTTAGAAACCGTTCGCAAGGATACGGTTGTAAAGCATTTGTATAACGCTTCGGAAACCTACAATGCTTGTTTGGTTGCATTTAACCCGGCCGGATGTTCTGATACCGCCTGCATGAATGTTGCGGTAACAGTAATCCCGGGAGTAGAAGTACCCAATGCTTTTTCTCCCAATGGAGACGGGCGAAACGACCGGATTTATGTGAAAGGGTTTGGACTGGCAAAAATCAGCTGGAAAATATATAACCGTTGGGGAGAGTTGGTTTTCTTTACCAATGATTATTTAGAGGGATGGGATGGAACGTCTAATGGAAAATTGCAACCCCAGGATGTTTACCATTATGTGGTGGAAGTTGAATTTTCGGATGGTAAAAAGGGAACTAAAAAAGGAGATATTACATTATTACGATAATGAAAAAAATAAAAATTCTGCTATTACCCGTGTTGTTTGGGATGCTTTCTATAGAAGCATGGGGGCAGGATTTGCATTTTTCTCAATACTATAATGCACCCATGTTGGTGAACCCTGCTAATACCGGGTTTAATCCTGATTTTGATTTCCGGGTAGGGGTTAATTACCGAAATCAGTGGGCGAGTGTGGGTACTCCCTATAAAACTATGTCGGCTTGGGGCGATACCAAATTATTGAGTAATCGCATCGAAAATGGTTGGATTGGATTGGGAGGAATGTTATGGAAAGATCAGGCCGGTTCAGGAAGTTTAACGGGTACTACCGGAATGGTATCGCTGGCGTATCATCAAATGTTGGGATACAATAGTTTGCTAAGTGGCGGATTTTCTGTAGGCTATACCCAAAAAAGAATTGATGTAACCAAGCTCACTTTTGATGATCAGTGGAATGGTGTTTTCTTTGATGCCAATATACCAACCTTCGAACCGTTTGCTACTAATCAGGTTTCGTATATTGATTTGCAGGCTGGAATCAATTATGCCTATTTTGCTTCTGAAAATTTTTATTTTAATGCGGGGGTTAGTGTTATGCATATCAATACACCCCGAGAAACTTTTTTTGACGCGAGTATATCCAATAATGAAATCAGCCGCCGGTATAATGTTTTTCTCAACGCAAGTGTGAAGGTGCTGGATACCTGGATTCTAAATCCCAATATATATGTGAGTATGGTTGGAAATTCCCGGGAATTATTAGCCGGAATCAATGCCAACCGAGATTTGGGTGATAATGGTGCCCGTCAGTTGATAATGGGTATTTATTATCGAAATAATGATGCCCTTATTCCGATGTTTGGCTATCAGATAAACGATTTGAAAATGACGTTTAATTACGATGCCACCATTTCATCTTTAAGCAAAAGCAATCTTACAAGGGGTGCTTATGAAATTTCTATTGTAAAATCGGGCATTTTCCCTTCCAGTCAGGGACGGCAAACCCGCTGCCCCTCCGTTTCTTTCTAGTAGCCGGGTGAAAAGATAAATATGGGTTAACCCATCATTATTTTTATCTTGCAGCACAAACGGTCTTTATGAAATACAATCCGATAAATCCGGCCTTATTCATTACCAACCGAAAGCGTTTTGTAAAGGAGATGCTGCCCAACAGCATTGCTGTTTTTGTAAGTAATGATGAGTGGCCCTATAACGGAGATGCCCTGCATCAATTTAAGCAAAACAGCAATATTATCTGGCTGAGCGGTATTCCGCAGGAGCAAACGATGGTAATTCTTTTTCCGGATTGTGCAGACCCCAAGTACCGCGAGGTGCTGGTATTAACCCGCCCCAATGAGTTAAAAGAAAAATGGGATGGTAAGCGATTACGGGCAAAAGAGGCAACCGCAATTTCAGGAATGGCGACCATAGTTTGGTTAGATACCCTGGAGCCCTTATTGCAAACCTGGATCCATCTGGCAGATCATATTTATTTAGATTCAAATGAAAACGACCGGAAAGCCACTGAAATTCGCAGTCATGAATATCGTTTTTTAGATAAGATAAAATCAGCTTATCCCCTGCATCAATATCATCGTTCTGCCAAAATTTTAAAAAAGCTGCGAGCCATTAAAACTCCCTATGAGATAGAGTTGGTGCAACAGGCGATAGATATAACAGGAAAAACTTTCGAACGATTGCTGAAGTTTATTCGGCCTGGTGTGCAGGAATATGAAATTGAGGCAGAAATTTGGCATTCCTTTTTACAAAATCGGGCTAGCGGGCCTGCCTACCATAGTATAATTGCCTCTGGTGATAATGCCAGAACCCTTCATTATATCAGCAATAATGCCGAATGTAAATCGGGTGATATGGTGTTGATGGATTTTGGTGCCGAATATGCGCATTACTGTGCAGACCTTACCAGAACGGTTCCGGTTAGTGGAAAATTTACGCCCCGGCAAAAACAGGTATATAATGCCTGTTTACACCTGCATAACTATGCAAAATCATTATTAAAGCCGGGAATAACCATCGTAGATTATACCGACAAAGTGGGCAAAGAAGCTACTCGGGAATTTATTAAAATCGGATTACTGAGTAAGGCAGCAGTAAAGCAGGAAGATCCGGAACAACCTTTGTATCGGAAATATTTATACCATGGTATTTCTCATCATTTAGGATTGGATGTGCATGATTTGGGAACCCGAACCGCCCCTATTCAGGCGGGTATGTTGTTCACCGTTGAACCCGGCATATACATTGAAGAAGAGCAAATGGGTGTGCGTATAGAGAATAACTGTTGGATAACCAAAAATGGACCGGTTGATCTGATGAAAAAGATACCGATTACGGTGGATGAGATTGAAAGATATATGAAGCATTCAAAATAATTGCATGAAACAAATACCCAATATTTTCACCCTCCTCAACTTGCTGTTGGGTTGCATGGCTTTGGTTTGTTTGTTACAGCCAGGCATAGCTATTCAGGCGGATGAGTATGCACAAAATGTTGTTATTATACCGGAGAGAATGGTATGGGCTTCCTGCCTGATTGCAGCGGCTGCTGTGGTAGATTTTTTAGATGGTATGGTGGCTAGATGGATGCATGCTACCTCCGAAATAGGTGCCCAGTTAGATTCACTTTCGGATGTGGTAAGTTTTGGGGTGGCTCCCGGAATGATTGCCTTTCAGTTTTTAAGGTATGCTTTTGCCCAACAACCTAATGGGTTGGATATTTCAGAAATCTGGTTGCTACCCGCTTTTTTAATCCCAATGGCTGGTGCTTACCGCCTGGCTCGTTTTAATGTTTCGGGTGGAAGTAGCAAGGAATTTACTGGCGTACCTATACCGGCCATTGGTTTATGGCTGGCTTCCTTTCCTTTGGTAAATAAGTTTACCTCTGCGGATTGGCAATTTAATTTAATAAGTAATCAGTGGTTTTGGTATGGGTTGATTTTGGTTGCTTCTTACCTGATGGTGAGCCGTTTACCCATGCTGGCTTTTAAATTTTCGGGTGATCAGGCTTCCAGGATAAAAATCCGATACCTAATTGCCCTGGTTGGAATCTCTGCCATTGCTTGCTGGATACTGGGCTGGTTGGGCGTATCGGTTGGATTCATTGCCTATCTAGCCTTATCTTTGCTCTATAAAAAAAATACACATGACCTATCAGGTACAAATTAAAGTAATGCCCTTGAAAGATTTGTTAGACCCTCAGGGTAAGGCCGTAATGTCGGGTCTCCATCAATTGGGAATTTCCGGGGTGCAAGATGTACGGGTAGGTAAGCACATTATCCTTTCAGTAGAAGCGGCTGATGCTGCGGCTGCGGAATCTATAGCACAACAGGCTGCTCAACAGTTGCTTGCGAATCCGGTGATGGAATTTTTTGAAGTTTCCGTTTCTGCCTGAGTAATTCTAGTACCTTAAAATAAACCGATTGCTATACCTGGTTCCCACGCCGCTTGGTAATTTAAAAGATATTACCCTCAGGGCTCTGGAAGTGCTGAAGGAGGTTGATTTGATACTATGTGAAGATACCCGCACTTCTCAAAAGCTGTTGCAACATTACCAGATTAATAAGCCCCTTACTCCCTATCACCAGCATAATGAACATCGCGTTGCCGACCATTTGGTAGCACAATTGCAGGCAGGTAAAAAAATGGCGCTGATAACCGATGCCGGAACACCCGGAATTTCGGATCCCGGATTTTTATTGGTAAGGGCCTGTATTCAGCAGGGAGTAACCGTTAATTGTTTACCCGGGGCTACCGCCTTTGTACCAGCCCTCATTAACAGTGGCTTTTCTGCCCAACGATTTTGTTTTGAAGGATTTTTACCCTTAAAAAAGGGGCGACAAACTTTACTGAAATTGTTGGCGACCGAAACCCGCACGATTATTTTGTATGAAAGTCCGGTTCGATTAGTAAAAACACTTACAGATTTGGCAACCTATATGGGAGAAACACGCCGGGCAAGTGTAAGCAGAGAAATTACCAAAATGTTTGAGGAAACTCGCAGAGGCACCTTACAGGAGCTGATTGCCTATTTTACGCTAAAGCCTCCCAAGGGAGAAATTGTACTAGTGCTGGAAGGAAGGGATGAAAAAAGCTCGAAATCTACAGAAAATTGAGTGCGGGTTTGCTATCCTTCACAGGAATGAGTAAATTACCTGCTCTAATCAAATATTCAATCAATTAAAGTAATTATATGAATACTAAATTCGGCGCTGTTCTTTTGTTTAGTTTGGTAATGGTTTCCTCCGCAATGGCACAGGCGGACAGATGGCAACAGCGCATTAGGTATACAATGAATGTAGATATGGATGTAACTACGAATCTAATAAAAGGCACTTCAAAAATTGAATATTCCAATCAATCTCCTGATACCCTTTCTCGAATATTTTTTCATACTTACTGGAATGCCTTTCAACCCGGCAGCAGCATGGATGTGCGCAGTCAGGAGCTGGGAAAAACAAAATTGTTTGAGCCTTCCCGAAATTCAGATGGACTCGATTGGGATGATCGTGTGAAAGACCGTATCAGTAAATTAAAACCCGATGAGATAGGATTTCAGCAAGTGAAAAAAGTGGTAATCAATGGCGTGGCGCAGCAATTGAAGGATCACGAAACTATTTTGGAGGTAGTGTTAACCAAACCCATTCTTCCCCGTTCAAAAGTGGTGATTGATTTGCAATTTGAGGCCCAGGTACCTTTTCAAATCAGAAGGAGCGGACGAGATAATAAGGAAGGCATCCGTTATAGTATGAGCCAGTGGTATCCCAAAATGGTTGAGTATGATTATCAGGGTTGGAATGCCAATCCCTACATAGCGCGGGAATTTTATGGTGTTTGGGGAGATTATGAAGTGAACATAACCATAGATAAAACTTACTTGGTGGCAGCGGGAGGTGATTTACTGAATCCGGCTGAAACAGGTTTTGGCTATCCTACCAATGGAGAGGCAGCAAAAACACCCACCGGAGATAAAATAACCTGGAAGTGGCAGGCAAATAATGTACATGATTTCATGTGGGCGGCTGATCCTACTTATACCCTGATTACCCGTAATTTGGCAAATGGACCGCTTATTCGGGTGGTTTATAAAAAGGTAGATTCTTTGGAAGCTAACTGGAAGCGTTTAGCCGATAGCATGGTATCTGCATATCCCATTATTGCGAAAACCTTTGGTGCATATCCCTATAAAACCTACACATTTATTCAGGGAGGAGATGGGGGAATGGAATATCCGATGGCTACCCTACTTAAATCAGCCAGTATTGGAACAGCTATTCATGAGTGGATGCACAGTTGGTTTCAGATGATGATGGGTACCAATGAATCGCTGTATCCCTGGATGGATGAAGGCTTTACGGATTATGGCACTAACCGGGTAATGAGTGAGATGAGAAGGGCCACCGGATTTTACTATACCAATTCTTACCGGAGTTATTTTAATCTGGCAAAAAGCGGTTTGGAAGAACCTGCATCTACCCATTCTGATCACTATAATACCAACTATGCTTATTCCTCAGCAGCCTATGGTAAAGGTGCCGTATTTATGGCCCAGCTGGGCTATATCGTTTCAGACAGCATGCTCAACAAAATTTTAATGGAATATTATAATACCTGGCGGTTTAAACATCCCAATCCCAACGACTTTATTCGAGTAGCAGAAAAAGTAAGTGGCATGGAACTGGATTGGTATAAAGAGTATTTTATCAACTCTACCAAAACCATTGACTATTCGGTGGGAGATGTGAATATGAAAGATGACAAGGCTCAAATAACCATTAAGCGAGGTGGAAAGATGCCTATGCCGGTGGATGTTCTGATTACTTTTAAAGATGGCACTAAAGAAATGCATTCCATCCCCCTCAACCTGATGTATGGAAATAAACCTGCAGAAGGAAATATACCCTGGAAACAAGAGCGGGAATGGAGATGGACGCATCCTGACTATACATTCGAAACCACGCACTCAGTAAAAGAAATTAAGTCCATCGAAATCGACCCCAGTAATCGACTGGCTGATATCAATCGGTCGAATAATCGGCTGATTATACCGGACTAAACTTTTGTAAGTAATGATAATATTGCAGGGGAAAACCAGAACGTTTTCCCCTGTTTTATTTTGGAACATGCAGAACGAATTTCTCTTCGAAATAAGGTTCTGGAAATATTTTCGAAATAGGCATCATGCGGGGTCTTACTCCGCTTTCAAAAATCTCTTGTGCTAAATCGCCTCCCTTTAGGCAGATGAGTCCATGTGCCATCGGATTTTCTGGATCTGAGGGTTGTCGCTTTTTTATCAGAGGGCTACTCCATTTCCACAAATCTTTTAGGGGGGCTACTGCTCTGGATACGGCAAAATGGAAACTCGTTTTTTTCAGATCCTCAACCCTGGAATGAGCCGTGGTAATATTGTGTATGCCTGCTCCCTCACAAACGGCTTCCACTACTTTCAACTTTTTTCCAATACTATCCACCAGCAAAAATTTAACTTCCGGAAAAAAGATGGCCAGTGGAACACCCGGAAAACCTCCGCCACAGCCGATATCAATGACTCGGGTTCCTGGCTGAAAATCTGCAATGGCTGCAATACTAAGGGAGTGCAGCACATGATGTAAATAGATAGAATCGATATCTTTTCGGGAGATTACATTAATTTGAGCGTTCCACTCTTTATACAATGCTTCCAGTTTCCGAAACTGTTCAAGCTGATGAGCATTAAAATCACCAAAATAACGTTCAATTAGTTCCAGTTTTTCCGGGGTGCTTTCCATATAGCGGGTAGGGTAAAGAGGTAATAGAAAAGCGTCCAGCAATCGAGCAATAAAAACCAGGGCCAGAGGTCTGCTTCCTTTAGTTTATGCATGGCTCGGTAATATACCACCGCCTGAATCAGAAAACGAACACCAAAAATGTACAATGGGATTTGCCAGTTAAAAAAAACAGCCGACAAAATCAACAGTGGGTAATAAAAAAATAAGGTGGTTGAATATAGTCCTAATAAAAACTGATGTAAGGGGCGGTAATAGCGGCTGGTGGTGTAATGGCGGTATTTTTGTACCATCCACTCACTCCATTTTTTTCTGGCTTCGCTGTAAGTAAAAGTATCTGGATCAATCATGATGGCTGTATTTTTAGCGTTCGCCACCTGATTGATAAAAAGATCATCGTCTCCACTTGGTATTTGGTTGATGGAGGAAAAACCTTTGTTTTTTAAAAACAATTCTTTTTTATAGCTAAGGTTTCTACCCACCCCCATATAGGGCATACCGGCCAATGAATAAGAAAAGTACTGTAGGGCAGTATGAAAGGTTTCGAATCGGATTAATTTGTTAAGAATGCCCGGTCTTTTATTGTAAGGACCATACCCTAAAACAATTTCGGTGTTTTCGCCATAAGCCGCTTGCATTTTATGAATCCAATGCTCGGAGGCAGGAATGCAATCGGCATCGGTAAGCAGAAGGGTTTCATACTTTGCAGCGCGAATGCCCATGCTCAGTGGAAATTTTTTACCGGTAATTAATTTGGCTTCTTGTGTTAGGTGAATATTATTGATGTGTTTGAAAGATTTTTTAAATTCATCAATCACATATCTGCCGTCATCCAGCGAATTGTCGTTCACGATAACTAATTCGTGCGAAGTGGGATATTCCTGCACAAGGATTCCGGGAAGGTTTCTGGCAAGATTTTCAGCTTCATCTCTTGCACAAACGATAACAGAAACGGGATTTTCCTGGGTTTCGGTTTTTTTGGCTTCTTTATAAAAAGCTAGGCGGCTGAAGAAAAACAAGTAATAAAAAACCTGTATGGCGGAAACCGCACAAAAAGCGTAAAAAAGGATAATACCGACGATTTCTGGTAACATGCAGCAAAAATAATGTTTGTGGTGCAAAGAATCTGCGGAATATGCGATATGGTAGATATTATAGCGATTATTTCTGCCTGCATTATTCTACTTATTTTTGCGGATGGCCGAAATTGCATTTACGCTTGCAGGTACCGATACCCAATCGGCTGCCCGTGCCGGTACGCTGGTTACCGATCATGGAGCTATTAACACCCCTATTTTTATGCCGGTAGGTACGGTGGGCACCGTTAAGTCGCTCAATCAGCAGCAACTCATGCATCAGGTGAAAGCCCAGATTATCTTGGGAAATACCTATCACTTGTATCTGCGCCCCGGCACTGCCATTTTGGAAGCTGCAGGAGGTTTGCACCGGTTTATGAACTGGCATCGGCCCATATTAACCGATAGTGGCGGATATCAGGTATTTTCTCTGGCTGCCAACCGGAAAATTACAGAAGCTGGGGTAATTTTTCAATCCCATATCGACGGGAGCCGACATTTGTTTAGTCCTGAATCCGTAATGGGCATTCAGCGTAGTATTGGAGCGGATATTATTATGGCATTTGATGAATGTCCGCCCTATCCCAGCGAATATGCGTATGCGCGCACCAGTATGGATTTAACACATCGATGGCTTACCCGATGCGTAGATTACCTGGCTGCCCATCCCCCCTTGTATGGGTATGCCCAGGCATTATTTCCTATTGTTCAGGGTAGTACCTATCCAGATTTGCGAAAGGCCTCCTGTGAATTTATCAGTTCGGTGGGGGCTGCGGGTAATGCGATAGGCGGACTAAGTGTAGGAGAGCCGGAAGAAATGATGTATGAGCATACGGCAGCTTGCTGCGAATATTTGCCAGCAAATAAACCGCGGTATTTAATGGGTGTAGGAACCCCCTGGAATATTTTAGAATGTATTTCGCTGGGGATAGATATGTTTGATTGTGTGATGCCCACCCGAAATGGCAGAAATGGCATGTTGTTTACAACGCAGGGCGTGATGAATATTCGGAATAAAAAATTTGCCGATGACTTTACCCTGATAGATCCAGGATTACCGGAAGACAGCCAGCTGCCCTATACAAAAGCCTATTTGCGACATCTTTTTGTGGCCGACGAATTATTGGCATTGCAATTGGCCAGCTTGCAAAACCTTAGTTTTTACCTGTGGTTAGTAGGGGAGGCAAGAAAAAAAATTTTGGAAGGGGTATTTGGTTCCTGGAAACAGCAGATGATACCCCTGTTGAAGCACCGGATGTAGCCAAACAATATGGAATAGGGTTTAACAAGGTTTTTTAGCTGTGCACACCCGCAGCCCATTATCTTTGCTGATAGCCATGAAAAAGATTGACTGGTACATATTAAAGAAGTTTTTAACCACCTTCTTTTTTGCTATTTTCTTATTCACCATTATTGCGGTAGTGATAGATGTGAGTGAGAAAACCGACGAAATGGTTCGCTCCCGGTTAGGCGTAAAGCGGATTATGTTAGAATATTACATCGGCTTCATTCCGCATATTATCGCCCTGCTGTTTCCTTTGTTTGTATTTATTGCAGTAATTTATTTTACTTCTAAGATGGCAGTGCAAAGTGAAATCATTGCCATGATTGCAGGTGGCACCAGTTACCGGCGATGGCTGCGACCCTATTGGATAGGTGGAATAATATTGGGGGTTGTTTTGTGGTTTGCCAATCAATATGTGGTGCCTAGGGCCAATAAGATCCGCAGCAGCTTCGAATCGAAATACATTGATGCCAACTCGAGCTATAATGCATTGGTGGGAGGCAATACCAATATTTATTTTCGGGTAGATTCTTTTACTTATGCCGGAATTCTCCGCTACGATACGTTAACCAAGCGGGGTGGGCCAATATTTATGTATCGGCTAGATAGCAATCGCCTTACCAATAATATGCGGGCAGAAGGCATTGTTTGGGATACAGCCACCCGAAAATGGCGGTTTACTCCGCAAGATTTAGGTAGAGACAAATACACCAAAGAAAGATTAACAACGCCCGAATTGAATCGGTACATTGAGTTAGAAACCCTGCGTGGCTCGGAGGGACTGAATGATTTGAAAGTAGAAAGGTACCGAAGGGATGCCACCAGTGTAACGGTATTACTGCTTACCCTGATTGGCGCTATTGTAGCGGGCAGAAAAGTGAGGGGTGGAAGTGGCTTGCACCTAGCCATTGGTTTTATGTTGGCTGCGTTATTTATTATTACAGACCGTTTTTCAACTATTTTTTCAACCAAGGGCAGTTTGCCTCCCTTACTTGCTGCCTGGATTCCGAATGCCATCTTTATTGGGGTGGTGATATTGCTGTATCGAAAGGCACCTAAGTAATTGTTAAAATGATTTTAACGTTCGATTAGGGTGGTTTCTTTGCTCTGCAAATGAACTTGCCCTACCTTTGAGGATATAAACGGAACCCTCTCTTTTAGGTATTGCTTATTGCCTCACTCCGTAAAAAATCTACTATGGGAATCATCAAAGAACGTTTTAAAGCAAAGGCTGATGCAGCCAATATTGAAATTAAAGATTTGCTGAAAGAGCATGGCAATAGAAAAGCCGGAGAAGTTACCCTTTCCCAAATATATCAGGGGATGCGTGGAATTACCGGGCTGGTAACTGAAACCAGTTTACTGGATGCCCAAGAAGGGATTCGATTCCGCGGATATAGTATTCCCGAATTACAAGCCAAATTACCTACTGCCAAACCCGGCGGAGAGCCCATGCCGGAAGGTTTATTCTATCTGATGCTGGTAGGGGAATTACCGACCGAAGAGGATGCCCATCATATTACCAATGTTTGGCAGCGCAGAAGTCATGTGCCCAACCACGTTTTTGCAACCATAGATGCCTTGCCACTAAATGCACATCCGATGACGATGTTTGTAACCGGAGTAATGGCCCTGCAAACGGAGAGTAATTTTGCGCGTGCTTATGCTAAGGGGATTAATAAAAAAGAATATTGGGCCTATGTGTATGATGATGCAATGGATTTGATTGCCCGTTTACCCAGAATTGCTGCTTATATCTACCGCAGAAAGTATAAAAATAGCGAGCATATTCATCCGGATGGTCTGCTCGATTGGGCAGGAAATCTGTCGCACATGATGGGGTATTCCGATGATAGTTTTATGGAGCTGATGCGGTTGTATATGACGATCCATGCCGATCATGAAGGCGGCAACGTTTCCGCCCATACTACGCACCTGGTAGGCTCTGCCTTAAGTGATCCTTTTTTAAGTTATGCAGCAGGGATGAATGGATTAGCCGGTCCGCTGCATGGATTAGCCAATCAGGAAGTGATTAAGTGGATATATGAAATGCAGGAGAGTTTAGGAACGGATGCGCCCACCAAGGATCAAATTGCCCAATATGTGCAGGATACCTTGACTGCCGGAAAAGTAGTTCCTGGATATGGCCATGCGGTTCTTAGAAAAACAGATCCCCGTTTTACTGCCCAAATGGAGTTTGGTAAGAAACATATGCCGGATGATAAACTGGTGAATACGGTTTGGAATATTTACGAAACGGTTCCCCCTATTTTACAATCCCTTGGAAAAATCAAAAACCCCTGGCCCAATGTAGATGCCCACAGTGGTGCTTTGTTGGTGCATTATGGACTGGTTGAATATGAATTTTATACCGTTCTCTTTGCTGTTAGCCGTGCCTTGGGGGTATTATCTAGCCTTTGCTGGGATAGGGCCCTTGGCTTCCCCCTTGAGCGTCCGAAGTCGGTAACTACGGAATCGGTAAAGAACTGGATTGCGGGTAAGGATGAGATTTGGGATTAATTGTGCTTATTTGAATTTTGCATTACCATGTTAAAAATTTATTTCGCACTCCTTGGGGGGTTAGCTCAGTTGGCTAGAGCGCCCCGATGCATCGGGGAGGTCGTTTGTAATTCCGATGTGTAAGTTTCAGTACCTTATAATTAAAATTTTGTAAAATACTTCGTACGGAGTAAGTTTGCAGCCCTTGGGGGGTTAGCTCAGTTGGCTAGAGCGCTTGCATGGCATGCAAGAGGTCGTCGGTTCGACCCCGATACTCTCCACACTTTAAAGCCCCTGACGGGGCTTTTTTCATGAATTTTAGTGTTTATATCATTTATTCAGCATCGTTGGATAAGTACTATACTGGAAGCTGTCATAATTTCGGTATTCGGTTGTTACATCATAATTCAGGTAGAAATAAATCTACCAAAGGGGGTATGCCTTGGGAATTGAAGTATGAAGAAAAATATGCGACGAATCAAGAAGCAAGGAATCGCGAATCAGCCATCAAAAAGATGAAAAGTAGAAATTATATAGAGCAATTAATTAGTTCAGCTGATTAGAGCGCCCCGATGCATCGGGGAGGTCGTCGGTTCGACCCCGATACTCTCCACACTAAAGCCCCTGACGGGGCTTTTTTCATGAATTTTAGTGTTTATATCATTTATTCAGCATCATTGGACAAGTACTATACCGGAAGCTGTCAGAATTTCGGTATTCGGTTGTTACAGCATAATGCTGGTAGAAATTAAAGGAATAAGAAAAATCAAATTTCCTTTTGAGCTTAATATACACAGTTAAGTTTTATTAATAAGCATTAAGAATAATTTGCATTTTACAATATCTTCCTAACCCTCATCTTGGCAACTAAGGAATCAATCAAAATACATAACCCCGCCTGAAATACAATTAATCCAAAAGTACCCAACCAGAACCAAGGCAATCCTTGTAATTTTTGTAAGCCTGCTTCTATGCTTATTGATAACCCGGCTCCTGTTAATAGTAATCCTATAATTGATTGAGCAAGCCATTTAATCAGATCGTTTTTCATGAGTTTCTAAATTTAAATTGAATCGAATTGAATTTGCAACATCCCACTACATTTGCCATAAAACGGTTCATATCCACTTCTTTAAAAAAATTTTCAGATTGTTGAAATAATTCATTTGATCAACAAAAATAAAAAGATTTGCGCCATTGGTGCATAAGTAGGTTCTGCTGTTGGGAATTAGTTGTACATCTTATTATGAAAACAGGCTTCATAAAAACCTCGTAATCATAAAACGAAAACATTTATATTAATTCCTTAATCGCTAACTGTATGTTATCAAACTTTTAAATCAATATTACTTAATTATTAATAAAATTTAATCAAATAGTTATCTGTTGCGTATTGTTGATGATTGCCATAATTATTAAAAGGTATAGCTATACATTCGCTCCAAAAAAAGTTGAATGTATCTATTTAAGTTTCCTCGATTTAAGAATTATTTATTAATTCTTTTCTTACTGATTTCTGCTGGTGTACAGGCAGCTACTATTTCTGGTAAATTAGTGGATAGCAATACTGGTGAACCCTTAGTTGGTGCTACCGTTACTGTTAAAAATACCCAATTTAAGGCAATTGTTCGATTGGATGGTACTTTTACTATTACCAATGTGCCAGCAGGTACCTACCAATTAGTAGTAAATTATACCGGATATATATCGGTATTAAAATCCATTACATTAAAAGATGATAAGGAAGCCCTTTCTGTATCATTAACAGCAGAGTCGGAAAGTAATGAATTAGCCTCCGTAACAGTTTCATCAAGGTTATACCAAGATGATGATAAAGGTGCTAGAAGACTTGAAAAAATGGCGGATCCTATTATTAACGTATTATCATCAAAAACCATACAATTACTACCTGATATTACAGTTGCCAACGCCTTACAGCGTGTGAGTGGCGTTACTATTGAAAAAAGTAACACAGGAGAGGGTCGATATCCAATTATTCGCGGTATGGATAAAAGGTATATCAATACGCTGGTGAATGGTATTAAAATACCGAGTCCTGATAACAAAAATCGTTTTATCCCGCTTGATCTTTTTCCTTCGGAATTATTGGAGCGGTTGGAGGTTAGTAAAAGTTTAGTGCCTTCTATGGAAGGAGATGCCATTGGGGGAACGATTAATCTGGTGATGAGAGATGCTCCTTCAAAATTATTAGTACAGGCAAATACGGCTATTGGATATAACACTTCATTAAATGATGGTAGCTTTTATAAGTTCAATACCTCTGCGATGAGTAAGTTATCGCCTGCAGAAAAAAATGGAGCCACTTATCAGGCTACCTCCAAAGATTTTGCTGTAGACAATATGAATTATAATTTGCTGAATAAGCCTGCTAGTACTACTTTGGGACTAACAGTTGGTAATAGAGTAGGAGCGAATAAAAAAATCGGTTTTATTATATCGGGCAGCTATCAGAATATTTATAGAAGAAGTGTTTCGAATTTCTTCTTGCCCAACTCTCAGCCTGGTTTTAATAATATACCCATTTTTGCTGAACTACAGCTTAGAAACTACTCTACACAAAGTATTCGAACTGGTTTAACAGCCAAGGTAGACTATCAGATAAACAGCAAGAATAAAATTGTATTATCTAATACTTTTGTTCATTTAGATGATCGCCAAACACGTATTGTTTGGGATACCGTAACGCTTAATTCTGTGGTTGATAACTGGCAGAGAAGTCAATGGCAATATCAAACCATCAACAATACTACGTTAATTGGTAACCATCAAATTACAAAAGCCAGCAAATTAGATTGGACTGCTGCATATTCATTTGCCAATAATCATTTACCCGACCAATCACAATTCATTCACCAATACCCAATAATCACTACGGCTGTGGCAAAGGATGTTTTGCAGAAAATGAATCGGTTATGGATTCATAATAATGATAAAGATATTTCTGGTTATATCAACTATACCCAGCAGATTTCAAAGGAATTTGAAATTAAGGTTGGGGGAATGATAAGAGATAAAAAGCGAGATAATTATTATGCTTCTTATTCATTAAATCCTGTGGGTACGCAAGTGTATACCAATATAAATAATGCCAATTTTACTTTTTCCAATCCTGCTGATGGTACCCCTAGCAGGAGTGGTAATAACTATACTTTTAAGGAGGATATATTGGCTGGATATTTCCAATTCCGACTCAACCATAATAAATTAGAGGCAATAGGCGGAATTCGTGTTGAAAATACCAATCAACAATATAATACTAACTTAAACTTCGACTTTCTAGGATCTAATTATGGAAAAATAAAGTATACCGATTATCTACCTAGTTTGCAACTGAAATACAAATTAACTCGTAATCAAAATATCCGACTTGCTTACTATGCAGCTTTGGCCAGACCTGGTT
>JAPLEI010000092.1 GCA_026391195.1 Bacteroidota bacterium
CCCGTAATGCCAGAAATTATGTGCAGTATATTCCTGCAACTACGCCTACATTAATTGTAGGTGGATTATTTGATGCGGAAGATTGTTTTGGAGCCTGGAACCTCTATAAAGCAATTGAAAAAAATGCCTCCAATAACAATAAGCTGGTGATGGGGCCTTGGTATCACGGACAATGGGCAAGTGGTATGGGGAAAAATTTGGGGAATGTACAATTTGGTAGCAATACGAGTGAATGGTATGCCCAGGAAATTGAATATCCCTTTTTTCAATATTATTTAAAAGGTAAGGGAACGGGAGCAAATTTGCCCGAAGCCACCATCTTTTTCAGCGGAGAAAACAAATGGCGGCAATTTAACAGCTGGCCGACGAAAGAGGCTTCTATTACCAATGGTTACCTACAAAAAAATGGAAAACTTTCATTTCAAAAAATTACCGCTAACCCTTTAACGTATAGCGAATACATCAGTGATCCAGACAAGCCGGTTCCTTATACCGAAGATGTGCATACAGGCAGAACCCGTGAATATATGACCGACGACCAGCGATTTGCTGCTCGCAGACCAGATGTGTTGGTTTTTGAAACAGAAACGCTAACCAGCGATGTAACAGTTGCGGGTGCGATTGTTGCCAATCTTTGTGTAAGTATAACATCCCGTGACGCAGATTTTATAGTAAAACTGATTGATGTATTTCCAGATGACTATGAAAACAATCCGCCCAGTAACTATATAATGAATGGCTACCAAATGCTGGTGCGTGGTGAAGTGATGAGAGGGAAATTCAGAAACAGCTTAGAGAAAGCGGAGCCTTTTATTCCCAATCAAATTACCCGATTCCAGTATGCACTTCCGGATGTTGCACATACTTTTAAAAAGGGGCATAAATTAATGGTGCAAATTCAAAGCAGTTGGTTTCCGCTGGTTGACAGAAATCCTCAGCAATTCATGAATATTTATCAGGCAACTGCAAAAGATTTTACCAAGGCAGCCATCAAGGTATATCACAATGAATCTTATATAAGCTTGCCAATACTAAAATAAATGAGGAGGGATAACCGGATCAGCGAACTTTTAGCATGGGGCGCACTTGCTGAATAGCCATATTCTGCAGCCTTGCATAATAAACCCCGCTGGGCATAAACCCACTATTAAATGCAACGGTATAAGTGCCAGGGGCATATTCTTTATCGGTAAGGTTAGCCACTACCCTACCCGAGGTATCCATTACCTGAATAAGTGTATGCCCGCCCGCAGTTTTAAAAGTAATAACCGTAGAGCTGGAAAAGGGATTGGGATAATTACTAATAAGTTGTTCCCCAGAAAGATCTACCGGTTTTTTACATGCTACCCCATTGATCAAAGGTAGTTGCTGAAAATTTTTCAACATAATCTGTTGCAAATCTCTATCCTCTACACAAAGCCATTTACTCAGCAACGTTGCATACACACTTCTAAAATCATATTGAAAAGGCAGATTATCATTTACGGTTGCATTAGATGGAATAATGGGTGTATCGCCTAATACCCCTCCCATCACTTGCTTACCAAATAGAAAACAGGGGGCTGCCGAACCATGGTCGGTACCGGTGCTGCCATTGCTCTTAATCCGGCGACCGAATTCCGAGAAAGTCATCCCTACCACCCGCTCATCTGCACCTAACATGCGCAAATCATCCTGAAATGCTTTAATGGCACTGCTCACATTTTTCAATAAAGTAGCATGCGTACCAGTGGTGGTATCGTTGCTGTTTACCTGAACCGAGTGGGTATCAAATCCACCATAATTAACCATATAAACCCGGGTTTTTAAACCCCCGGCAATTAATCGGGCTACAATTTTTAATTGATCGGCCAATGAATTAGAGGAAGGATAGGTTACCTGCTTGGTTACTTTGGCAGCAGCTGCTTTAATAGCAGTAGCGTATTGCTGGGTTTGCTGAGCAACTACCCGTATGTAAGATAATTCTTTACCGGCAGGTGTATTCGGAGCAGGGTCGGTAACACCATTTACGAGATTATAAAAATTAGTGGCGCTGCTGATGCTCATGCCCATACTAACGGCCGCCCCCTGAAACGTAAGGGAAGTTACCGAACCAATTTGAATGGCCAACGGATCCGTCATACTCGCATTGGGATATCCGTTAGGGAAATTGGGATATTCGTAATTCAGGTATCGCCCGGCCCAGCCACTGTTTACCACGGTTGCGCTATCACTGGCACTCATCCAGATATCGGTTGCCCGGAAATGCGAGAAATTAGGCTGCGGATACCCTACCGAATGAATCACTTTCAACTGACCATCTTCATATAAATTTCCCAAGCCAGTCATCGCCGGATGCAATCCTGCTTTCCCATTCAAGGGAATTACTTTATCATCGGGGATATAAATATTGCTGCGGGCATTTACGTAATTACTGAAGTTCTCGATCGGCACCACCATATTCAATCCATCATTTCCCCCGTTTAATTGAACAATTACTAATACATGATCTGTTTCTGTTGCCGGTAACAATAAGGAGGAAAGTTCCGGTGAACTCATTCCAAAAGCACGAAAAGAAAAACCATTCAGCAGCGATGGCAATAGCACCCCGGCCGGTAAAGTTTTTTGTAAAAAAGATCTTCTTTTCATGAATAGATTTTTACAGGAGATTCGCTAACACAATTGATATTCGGGCAGGTTCATTAAATATTTTAACAAGTCGCGCAGCCTATTTTTCACCGTATTGGTGTTGGTGGTATTTCCAGGCGTTGAAATGTACAAATTCCAAGCATCAGTCCAGTAGTGATCATCCGACTGCCCCCCAAGTAAAATATCTCTTTTCAGTTGCTGCTTCGAAGCGGCAGAAATATCAATTCTAAGAATTAAGTACGTGATATCACTGATTAATTTATTGGGATCTGCCGGATTCGACATTTTTTTAACCCATTCCGCCCCGTCAATTTTCATCAAAAACCCATTCAGGGTATAGCCCGTCACAATCATGGTATCCGTAAATTGATTTCTGCGGGGAAGGGTATCGCTGTTAATCCATACCTCATAAAATTGCGGCTCCTGATAATAAGCTTTCCAACCACTTACATCCGGCGGATCTCCAATCCTTTGCTGCATATTAGAAGCCCAGTTAAACAGATAATTAAAATGTCCATAATTGGTTGCATAATCCGATGCAGGGGGAAAAGCAATGGTAAATTCACGACAAAGGCCTACTACCAAATCGATGGGACTTTTGATTTGACAACCAACAGCCAGTGAGTTAAAAAAGTGTTCGCTTTTTAATAAGGCTTCCAGTACCGGCAATATCTCATAATTATTCTGTACGAATAAATTAGCAAGCGGCGCGATGATGGTAGCTTCTACGGTGGCATCAATATCGTAATAAATAAACCAGCGGTAAAGTCGTCTGCAGATGTATTTACTTGTTTCACTGGTTGCAAAAATCATGTTGAGCATTTCGTCTAACTCCAATTCTCCGGCAGTGGCGGTTGTTCGTCCGGCAATAGTGGTATTATTATAAAATGCTGAAAACTTTTTGGCATTTTTATCGTGGCGGGTAATATCAAAATAAGAGGTGGCAGTAGTAGCATTGATTCTCCAACCGGTTAACACGCGGGCAGCTGCTTTTACGTCATCTTCCGTATATTTTGAACCAGTTCCTTTTCCACAGCAGAAGAGTTCTTGTAGTTCTCGTCCATAATTCTCGTCGGGGGCTGTAAGGGTATTGTATTGCCCATTCAGATATACCAGCATCCCGGGATCTAGGGTAACAGCGCGGGTAAGTGCTTTAAAATTTCCCAGGGCATTGGTACGCAATACCTGATGGTGGCGATAAATATATATGGGATTGCCAATGGTATCTGCTTCAGTGGCAAAGTGATTATGCCAGAATAGAATCATTTTTTCCTTGATACTTCTATCCTGATTAATCATATTGCCAATCCACCATTTTTGAAATGACAACACCCGATTACCATCTAATCCGCCATCTGCATTTAAATCATTTACCCAGGTAGTTCCTGCGGCTATATTGGTATCTGGCTTGGCAACAGTTGAGGCAGGCACATAATCCTTCACCGGTGGATTAGGAGAAGGGGTTGAAGGATTGAGCAGCTCACTAATACTTTGCAAAAAAGTTCGGGTAGCGAAATATTTTACATCCTCGGGGCGAACACCAAACTGTGTTCGTTTTAGCAAATGAATAACCTGGTCGGTAGTCCACGACCCCGCATAAGGCGTTAATCCTCCTCCGGGAGGTGGCGGTGGGGCTTCCTGAACAGAAGCGGGTTGAATTATTTGCGAAATAAATTTTCGCCGGCTCATAGTATATAGTCTAAATAACGAGTTAAGATACAATAAAATCATTTATTGATGCCTGATTTGAAGAAGAAAAACACATAAATATTAAGTATAATATATAACTCATCCCAATCCAAATGCAGCGAAACAACCGAAAAATTGTCTATATTTAGGGTTAACAACTTTACCCTCATGACGGAGCAGGCCATCATTGCAGGCTGTTTACGAAACGATGCTGCCGCACAGCGAGAATTGTACAATCAGTACAGTCCCAAAATGCTCAGTGTTTGTTATCGGTTTTCTCCCACCAGAGAAGATGCAGAAGATATGCTCCAAGAGGCGTTCATCAAAGTGTTTACCCACATACATACGTTTCAGAATAAAGGCTCATTCGAGGGCTGGATCAGGAGAATTATTGTACATACCTGTATCAATTTTCTGAAAAAACATAAAAAGTTCAATGATAGCATTGAACTAACAGAGGCCAATATAATGCAGGTGAAAGAGGAAACCATCCCCTCCATTATGCAGGCCAAGCAAGTGATTGAATGTATCCGGTTATTGCCAGTTGGATATAGAACGGTATTAAACCTGTATGCCATTGAAGGGTTTAGTCATCGTGAAATTGGCGAGTTATTGGATATAGGTGAAAGTACCAGCCGAAGTCAGTATACCCGTTCCAAGGCATTACTGGAAAATATGCTGATACGTAAAAAAATAATTGACCAACCAAGGGAAGACCTCTCTTGGCTGGCCACATAAATAAAGTAGGATTGGTCTGATTAATATGAAAAACAAGTACCAACAAGACGATTTTGAGCAGTTTTTACAAGAGGAAGTAAAATCGCACCGGATGTATCCGTCTGACCCTGTTTGGAACAAGATCAGAACAGAGTTGCATGGCGATCAATCATGGCCAGCCTTAACTTTTATCTCTTTATTTATTATTTCAGCGCTTACCATTTCTACCCTGCTGAACCGAACACCCAATTCCCACATCCTTTTACTCCCTCCAGTAAGCCAGCAAACTGCCTCCTCTGCGGCAACCCTAGCAGAACCTGCTGTATTAACGCCGGATGAAAAAAATAATCATTACCTGAAAAGTATTGCTCCCGAAGCATTAACTATGGCAACCATCGCTGCTATTCAGCCAACCATTGATTATAACCAGGCTGTTATTGAACAGGCAGTTGCACCCAGGGAACTTTTCACACCAGAAAAACAGGCAACCCTTACTTTGCGTCAGTCTACCCCATTGGCATTACCGGTGAATGAATCTCAAACAGCATCCGCTACTATTCAAACACCCATTACTGCCGAATCTATCTTATACGAGCAATCTGCCGACGCAGAAGAAAATACTGCCAACGCTGCCAATGAATTGCGAAAAATGGCCAATGCAAAAGGTAATCTTCAACAATCTACCGATGAGTATTTGAAGGATTTCCCCTTTGTAGGCAACACCCCGCTTCAACGCAAAAGTTCACGGATTGGATTTCAAGTGTATGCAACCCCCTCTATCAGCTTCCGCCAGTTAACAGATTATAAGCTGAAAGAATTAATACAAACCACAGTTACCAACAGCTCATCCGCAGCCAATCTGCCCCTAACCAGTAATTTATACAGTGGCGTAAATGAAGTAGTAAGGCATCGGCCGGCATTAGGACTAGAACTAGGCTTTTCAGTTTTATACAGTCTTTCTAAGCGCTTTCAGTTAACAACAGGTTTGCAATTGAATTTGCGTAGATACGATATTGAAACCTTTGAAACCCGCACGCGAGATTTGGCTTCTATGTCGCTCATTAATAACAGGGGAGTTGAAACAATTAGTTTTTATTCTCCCTATAATAACAATGCCGGCTTCCGAGCAACTACCCTTAGCAATAACATGTATCAAATAGCTGCTCCCGTTGGTATTCAATGGAAAGTGCTGGATGGTAAAAAATGGGGACTTACCGCCGAGGCTTCTGTGCAACCTACCTTTACTTTACAAGCCAATACTTGGCTGATTTCTTCTGACTACAAACATTATACGGAAGGAAAGGATTTGTTGCGCAAATGGAATATTAATACCGGTGCAGGCATTAACCTCACGTATCAAACCCGAACTGCCACATTCTCAGTGGGTCCACAAATCAGGTATCAACACCTCCCTACCTACTCTAACCTTTATCCAATTCGGGAGAATCTGATTGATTACGGTATTCGGTTTAGCATTACACGCCCATACAAATAAGTGGGTGATTTATTTTTGTAACTGCCTTCGGTAAATTTGAATAATTTTAGGGGATGAAAGGCTGGACTATTTTTATCGCGCTGTTAATGGTGTGGGCAGGATGCAAGCAACAATCAGGGAAAAAAGGATCTGTGCAGGCAATGGCAGATACAGCCTCCTTTTATCCGATTGCAAATTTTATACATGAGCAGATTGAGGAAACCGATCTGCAAAATTTACCCCGTACCCTTCGCTATACCAGTAATCAAACCATCCGCACCAATAAACTTGGGAGAGATTCTTTTTTACTGTTAAGCGGATTATTCAACAGCATACTAACCCAATTCTCCCACGAGAAACAGCTATATAAAGAGAGTATCCTGCACGATTTAAGTACCAGTAGTTATACGCTCACTTATCAGCCCCTGCAGCCAGAACAGGCCACTTTTGAATATGCAGATATCCTGCTAAATGATCAAAACCGCCAGGTAAAAAGAATAAACATACAACGCACCTACGAAATAGCCGACACTTCAGTTACCGAACACCTGAGCTGGAGAACCAACAAAGGATTTTTAATCAGCAGAACCAAAACCGATAAAGCAGGAATTGCCAACACTGAAGTAATTGAAGTAAGCTGGAAACCTGAAAAAAATACCCCGTTATGACGCAGGAAGAATTTGCCCCGATTGCGCCGGC
The DNA here is from genome assembly GCA_026391195.1 of Bacteroidota bacterium. Taxonomy (GTDB): domain Bacteria; phylum Bacteroidota; class Bacteroidia; order Chitinophagales; family Chitinophagaceae; genus Sediminibacterium. Next base: position 7,208 of record JAPLEI010000092.1, read on the forward strand.
ACTTCCGCATGAACCGGGTATCTATAAATATTACAACGCACAAAATCAGTTATTGTATGTAGGCAAGGCCAAGGATCTCCGGAAAAGGGTATCCTCGTATTTCACTAAAACGTTTACTACCTATAAAACCCATGAACTGGTAAAAAGAATAGCCCGAATTGAATTTACCATTGTAGATTCAGAACAGGATGCCTTTCTGCTAGAAAATGCCTTGATCAAAGAGTACCATCCCCGCTATAATATTCTACTGAAAGATGATAAAACCTACCCCTATATAGTAATCAAAAAAGAACCCTTCTCTCGTGTATTCCTTACGCGCAGAAAATATGCCGATGGGTCGGAATACATCGGTCCATTCGCATCCGTTGGCAGCGTGCGGGAATTGTTAGAATTGGTTAAACAAATGATTCCATTAAGAACCTGTACGCTTAATCTTGCAGCCGACAAAATTGAAAAGGGCCAGTATAAAGTATGTTTAGAATATCATCTAGGCAATTGTAAAGGCCCTTGCGAAAAAAAACAAACAGCAGCAGGGTATGCAGAAGATCTATTACAGGTAAAAAATATCATCAAAGGAAATCTGCAGCCGGTAACTGCCTATCTGAAAAAACAGCTGAAAGAAAGCAGTGAGCTCTTGCGTTTTGAAGAGGCGGCAGTTTGGCAAAAAAAAATCAATTCGCTGGAAGCCTATCAGGCTTCCTCTGTTATTGTAGGCAAATTACAGGGTAATCTAGATGTGTTTTCATTATTGCGTGATCAAGCTACCGCTTATGTAAACTATCTGATGGTGCAACATGGAACCATAGTTCAAACACATACCGCTCAGTTGGAAATTCAATTAGAAGAGTCTGATGAAGAAGTATTGATTTTTGCCATGGCTAATATGCGCGCTCAATTTAACAGCATGGCTGCTGAATGTGTGGTGCCATTTTCAATTATTTATCCGGAAAAAGAAATTAGTATATTGGTTCCAAAAGCTGGAGAAAAGAAAAAGCTTTTGGATTTATCCCTGAAGAATGTTAATTACTATCAACAGGAAATTCAGCAAAAAAAATTATGGCAGCCGGCAGGTAAATCAGCCGCTGAAAAAAAGCAAGTATTATACGATTTGCAAGCACTTTTACAATTACCCTCCTTGCCTGAACATATAGAATGTTTTGATAACAGTCACTTTCAAGGCAGTTACCCGGTATCGGCCATGGTATGTTTTTTAGAGGGCATGCCCAGCAAAGAAAATTACCGGCACTATCATGTAAAAACAGTAACCGGCATTGATGATTTTGCCACCATGAAAGAAGTAGTATACCGTAGGTATAAAAGATTATTAGAAGAAGAAAAATCACTGCCGCAACTAGTAATTATTGATGGCGGCAAGGGACAATTGAATGCTGCTCTTGAGAGTATTCGCGCATTGCAACTGATAGGTAAAATGACGATAATTGGGTTAGCAAAGAATGAAGAAGAATTATTTTTTGCAGGGGATCAGCAATCTATTCGTCTTCCCTGGAACAGCGATAGCCTAAAACTAATTAGATATATCCGCGACGAAGTGCATCGCTTTGGAATTAGCTTTCATAGAAACAGTCGCTCCAAAGGCACTTTTACCAATTCATTAGAAAAAATTCCAGGAATTGGTTCGCAAACTGCCCAACAATTATTAACTGCTTTTAAGTCGGTAAAAAAAGTTCAGCAACAAACACCCGAATCACTGGAGAAAATTATTGGCAAATCTAAAGCCGCCTTAGTAGTGAGCTATTTTAGCGAGGGTAATAAATAAAAAAGGGACCAGGATAAAAATCCAGTCCCGTTTTAAAATCCAATATCCTATGAAAAACCGTAACGAAGATACTAAATAAAAAGGATATTTCAAACAAGAAGATAAATTATTAATAACTTATTGATTATCATATAAAAAAAGGGGCTTTAGGGCCCCTTTTTTTATATAAATATTATGATTTTTTTAGTATTGCCAAAGGTCTTGCTCAAAGTTAAAAATTCGAGTCTTGATATTCTCCCCTTCATACAAGCGCATCAGTTTACTATTTCCGGCAATCTGAAGGAGGTCTATGTTTTTAGGGTTATTGGCACTGGATTTGGTGATATAACTACTAAAATATCTGCTCTCGAATAGCTCCTCCCAGGTCATTCGGCTGGAAAAGTTTTTAGGATTGTACACGTCTATTTTGGCAAAGGTTTTGCGTAAATCGGGATAATAGAGCCAGAACAGGGTAAACGGTTCAGAACGGCCCCCAACCAAACGCTTGGCAATGGGTGCGATACCAATGATGCGTGTGAATAGGCGACTCGCTTCTTTATCAAAAATAATTTGTTCTTTAATTCGGAAGGTATATACAGAATCAAAGGAGAAAAGTGGCTTATACGTTACTTGCTTTTTCTTTATACCACCATTTTCCAAATCCGGTACATCCACCGTATCTAGTCCACCATTCACAATGGATCGAATTTTATCCGAGGTATAAGGACGGGTAAACATATCATCATCAAAGGCAGTTATCGAATCAAATTGAATGGCATTTACCAATATCGAAAAGAATCGACGGTCTCCATTGTCATCCGTTCCGGGATAATTGAAAGACTGGTTCATTTTTTCACGGGCATCAATTTCACGCCAGATGAATTCACTCCACATGTTGTCATCTTCCCGCAGATGTTCATATTCCAATGGCTTACGATCTCTGTTTTGGCTCCGGTCGGTAGCAAAAGCATTTCTGAGTGAAATTTCTGGTTTTGAAATAGCACTGGTTGTGTCGCGGCGGCTTGGGGAGCACCCTTTTTATTTTTGGCAGCCGTACCAGCCTTTGCAGCGGGAGCAGCAGTAGTTGGTGCAGCTGTTTTGGGAGCAGGTTGAGCAGCCGGGGGCTGAGCAGCAGGAGTAGTAGCAGGAGTAGTAGCTGGTTTTTTACCATAACCCGATTGAGCAATAGACTGAAAGCCTAATCCCATACCGGCTAAAAACATTCCTGCAAACAGCAGCTTTTTCATAAAGATATTATTGTAGCGTAAATGAAATATTTTGATCGAGTTTACGGGTTCCATCAGGCCCTAGTACTTTGATTTCATCAATAATAATAGTGGTACCATCTCTGCACATTTTCAAATATTGTTTGGCTTCTTCATTAAAGTAAGGTCCCCCTGTGTGTGGTACAAATTTCAGTTCCGGAAACCCTCTCCCGGTGAATACCATTGTAAATTCGATTACCTTATATTTTACTCCTTCAAAAACAAAGTCTTTTAAATCAGCCCCAACTCCCAATTGCGCTTTAAAAAAGTTCGCAGGAACTGGTCCTCCAGCCTTACTACCTACAGTGGCGAGTGGATCTGGTGTTTTTTTGATTGGGATAGTCAACTTTTGTGTATTCTTACCATCGGTAGCTATTACAGTTGCCACTCCTGTATTAGAACAAGTAACCATATATTGTCCGGGGCCGACTTTAGTTCCAGTTACAGCTGTACCTGAGGAACCTGAGAAAGTCACATTTACTTTTTCAGCTCCACTACCGCCACCACCAGTTATACTTAACGGATTTTCTAATCCGGCATAAAAAACACGGGTTTTATCTGTGGAAACAACGAGTCCACTCGGCGTACCCACCGAATATTTAACTTCTTTTTCAACAGAAGAAGCAGATCCATCCGGCTTTTTAAAATCAATTCTTACTTTTTTAGTAAAGGCGCCGGGTTCGGAGGCGGTAATCTTATATTCGCCAGCTCCGTCTTTAACAGGAACCGATCTGCCATCAATGGTAATATTAGGTTGTGCATTTTTACTAAATGCGCCGATACCTGCAGTAATAATTAATTCCTCCCCTTGCATCAGATAGCGAGTGTCTGCCTGGGCAAAAGCCTGAAACTCATCATAGATAATTTCAACTTCTCCAATTTCCTTATGGCAGTATTCTACCACTTGTGCTTCCGAATTTCTTACATCATTCTGGAGTTTACTCAAAATGGTGATAGCAGCAATGGCTGGCGTCATATGAAAATAGTGGAAAGCCCAATCATCTTTTCCAGCTTTATTATTGGTTTTTGGGATAGATAAATCAAGCGGGAGATTTTTTCCCACTTCTAATGCCAGCGTATCATCTATAGCGAGCAACTGAGTTTTAAATTCAGATAATTTTCTGAATAACTCTTTCCCTTTTCCCTTTCCCTCAGGTGGATCAGATACAAATAAACGGGTGGGGGCATCCAAATCATCTTCCTTAAAAACCTCTTCACCTTCTTCATTCTTCTTCAATCCCGCTTCTTCCTTGAGCTCTTTTTTAAGGTTCTCTAGATAGGTGTATGTTTCATCGGCCAATTTCTTTGCCTGCTGTGCGCGGGGAAACCATATGCTAGCTTTCTCTCGCGTAACCGGATCATCCATCTTTCTCTTAAAAGAATTAAATATATCAGCATTCTTTTTTTCGATAATGCCCGTAGCCGACTGAAGACTATTGTCAACCGTTTTAAATGCGTTCAAAATTTCTGCCGAAACATTCAGTGCCAACAGTGCGGTAAGCACCAGGTACATAATGTTGATCATCTTCTGCCTCGGCTCTTTAGGTAGTGACATGTTGCTTTATAATTTAATAGTCACGATAAATGGGTTTTTCATTCAATTCAATTAACGGCCCTGCATTGCAGTGAGCATGTTACCGTATAATTGATTCAACTTGCCAAGGTTGCTGGATAAAGCGGCAATTTGATCTTTTGCCTTCATGGCATCATCGGCACTACTTGCCATGGCTGAAGAAGCCTGGGCCAGTTTACCATAGAATTCATTCATGGCTTTGAGGTTATTATTACCTTCCTGTAACTCCAACTGATACACTGTATTTAGGGAATTCAGGTTCTTAGTAAGCGACTGCATCTGCACATGAAATTCTTTGGTACTATCGGAAGCACCATGGAATCCGGCGAGCGACATAGAAGCAGTGTTGGCTGCATCTTTTATAGAAGACAATGCAACGGTTGCCTCTTTAGTTTTATTAGAAAAATCGCCTGTACTTTTTACCACGTCGCTGATATCCGACATCTGAGAAACCGTATTCTCCAGTTTTTGAAATCCGGTACCCAATTTGGTTAGGGTAGCTGGCGTAATTTCGGCATCGCTTAACATTTTTTCCATGGAAGCCAAGGCCTTATTACCGCTAGCTGGTTTTACGTGCTCCACTTCGGGATGCTCATCGATATAGGGGAAGATTACGTAGAATACCCCATAGGTTAAAAATATCAGGGCTTCAACGGTTAATCCGATTTTAAGCATGATATCTGCGATGGGTGTATGCAATAATTTTTGCAAGGCACCATAAATTACTACTGCTGCTGCCAGAGACACGAATACATCTAGCCATTTGTTAACCTTTGCTGGAATTTTTGCTGACATTGTATTTGATTTTTTAAGTGGTAACCCCCTGGGGGTTGGATATTGGTTTTGTTTATTTAATTATTTTTTTTGAGGGGCCAGATCAATTACAGTTCTGAATCCTATATATGATTTAGCGGTATCCTGGTATTCGTAATTACGGGTACTAACTTGCAAGTAAAAAGCAATGTCTTTCCAACTTCCTCCGCGCACAACTTTGCGCTTCTCACGCGGGCGGTCGGTGTCTTTTGCTTCATACCGGATATCAGGACTTAAATCCGACATCAGGTTGTAGGCACCTTCGTAGAAATAGGAGCCCGTCCACTCAGCCACATTTCCAGACATATTAAATAAACCATATTGGTTTGGCCAGTAAGCATCCACTGGAACGGTATAGAAGCCACCATCTTCGATATAATTACCACGGCCCGGTTTGAAATTGGCCAGTAAACAACCTTTTTTGTTTCTCAAATAGGGATTACCCCAAGGGAACATAGAATTGGTGAGGCCCCCGCGAGCGGCATATTCCCACTCACTTTCGCTGGGTAGCCGATAATCAGCATCCTGCAACATTTTCTTCGTTTCGAGGTATGCATTTTGATAATGCGTTCTCCAGTGACAAAAAGCTACTGCCTGCTTCCAGGTTACGCCAACCACTGGGTATTTACCAAAGGATGGGTGCGAAAAATATCTTTTGGTCATCGGCTCATTATAAGAATAAGAGAAATCTCTCATCCATACAAGGGTGTCCGGATAAATCGGCTCATCTCTTCTGATAATAAAATTGCTTCTGTATAATCCGGCATTTTCGCGTTTAGCAGCCGTAGCCAGATCGTAAAACTCTACCCGATACATGATTTTACTGGGGTCGATTTCTGGTCTTCCATATAAACGGTTATCAGGAGCCAGGTTCAGTTCATTCAACTTTTCAATGGTATTGCGGTCTAATTTTACGGTCAACATCTTTTTCCAATCTACCGCAGAGGTATCATTGGCTTTATTAATGCCGGGCCCAAATAAAATTTTATAAATCAGGGAGTCGCGGGTCCAGTTTACAAACAGACGATACTGGTCGTTGGAAATTTCGGTTTTATCCATCCAGAATCCCGGGATAGATACCTGACGGTTGCGGGATATATAGTTATAGCTAACATCCTCGTCGCTAGGGCCCATGTGGAAGGTTCCCGGTGGAATATATACCATATTCAATGGGGGCCCCATAGTTGGCCGGGTAGTAGACGCTACTCCGCGCAATTGACCATCATTGATCAATTTTCCTTTTGACTTACCGCCCAATGTGCAGGAAACTAGGGCAAGCGTAATCAAAACATAAACCGAATGTGTTATATATCCTTTCATTGTACAGATTGATTATTACTGTTATAAAATATCAAAATGGCCAGTGGCCAGATTGTTTTTATTTGTTTTTATACCTACAATATGTTTGAGAACTAAGTAAAAATTTTATCAGATAATCCTATTTATATGATACAATAAAAGGTGGTTTTGTGCTTAACTATGAGGGCAAATTACAGCAATCTTTTGTTACACATTTGCTAAAAACACCTCACAATTATCTACCGGTTGGCCGCATTGGTAGCTCTTACAATGGTAAAAGAGTACTTTTTCAGGCTCATCGGGCACATTTTTCCCGTTTAATAACGGAAAATTTAACAATTTAGTTTCTGTAACCTGAAGAATCTTATTGGGTACGTACTTTTTGAGCAAAGAGGGCAAAAAACGATACGCTTGCTGCCCAACCACGGCCCATTCCGCAATACCGGCCACTTCGGTTTGCAGCGTGATAGCCCAAACACCGAAAGATCCCGGATACCGGGTTATGGAAGATGCCAGGGCATTTAATAAACCATGGGCCTGTTCTCTGTAAGCGGGCCGGTCGAATACAACGGATAAGTATTGAAGGTTGGCGGCCATCAAAGCATTACCACTGGGTACCGCCCCGTCGTAAATCTCTTTTTTCCGAATCACCACATCCGTTTGGTGGGTGCCGGTAAAAAAGAAAAAGCCGGTGGTTGCTTCCATAAATTCTTTCATCACCCTTTCCGTTAAGGCAAGGGCTTTTGTTAGATAGTTCTGCTCTCCGGTTACTTCCTGCAGGTATATATAAGCTTGTATCAAAGCGGCATAATCATCCAAAAATGCCGATATCCTGCTTTTACCTAATTTATAGGTATGGTGCCAAGATCCATCGGATTGTTGAAATGCCCGTTCTAAAAATTGCAGATTATCTATTGCCAATCGTCGGTATTTTTCTTGGCCCGTGGCAGCATAGGCTGCCGTAAAAGCCCGATTGATAAGGGCATTCCATCCCAACAACACTTTGTCGTCTAATTGCGGACGAATTCTTTTTGCCCGCAATTCCTTCAGCTTCCGTAAACATCGGGAAAACCGATGCTCCCCCTCTTCTTTTGTCCATCCTTGTTGAATACTATATTCATCCCGCAGCATCCGCGACCAAAGAATATTTACCTCCTCCCAGTTTCCCGATGGCGTTACTTGAAAATATTCCTTAAACCAGGCCGCATCCTCCCCTAAAATATCTGTTATCTCATCTTGCGTCCAAGTATAATATTTCCCTTCTACTCCCTCACTATCGGCATCCAATGCACTGCAATAGCCGTTTTCTCCATTTCCCAATTCATCCACCACAAACTGTAAGGTCTCTTCAATAACCCGGGCATATCGATCGTATCCGGTAACCTGATAGGCTTCCGAAAGTATTATCACCAACAGGGCATTGTCGTAAAGCATTTTCTCGAAATGCGGCGCTTGCCACTGAATGTCGGTACTGTATCGTGAAAAACCCCCACCCACTTGGTCGTATATCCCACCCAATAGCATTTTATCTAAACTAAGTATCACCTGATCCAATGCAGCCTGGTTTCCGGTAAAATGGTAATGCCTTAACAAAAAGCGCAAGGAAAAAGTCTGCGGAAACTTAGGGGCATTACCAAAACCACCCCAGCTGGTATCTGCTTGTTTCAGCAGCTGTTCTGCCATTAGTTGTTGGGTGGCAGGCAGAAATAATTCGGCGTTAACACCCGCCACGGCACCAAAAGAATTGGCATTTTGTAAATGCTGGGTAAGCTGGTCGGCCTGCTGAATAATATCTTCCCGCTTTTGTTGAAAAAGCTGGTGAATTTGTATCAATACCTCCCGCCAGCTGGGCCGGTTAAATGCTGGTTTGGGAGGATAATAAGTACCCCCAAAAAAAGGCCTGCAGTCGGGCATAAGAAATACATTCAAGGGCCAACCACCGCTGCCGGTGATTGCTTGCACGGCATCCATATAAATATGATCTAGATCTGGCCGCTCTTCACGATCGATTTTAATATTTACAAAAAATCGATTCATCAACTCAGCTGTTGCCGGATCTTCAAAACTCTCTCTTTCCATCACATGGCACCAATGGCAGGCGGCATACCCAATACTAACCAGTATCGGCTTATTTTCATCCCGGGCTAAACCCAGTGCCTCCTCTCCCCAGGGATACCAGTTTACCGGATTATGGGCATGTTGAAGCAGGTAAGGACTGGTTTCGTGAATGAGTGCATTAGCCATAATATTAAAAATTGGCGGTAAAGGAAACCATTAAATAAAAGGAATTTGCACGCCTTGGGCGAGAATTATTTTTTTTTAACCAACAGCTGCTGCAAATATTCATCCAAAGCAGCTACCATACTTGGTTTTTTGGGGGCAGGCCCCTGAATATGTAACACGAGTCCCCGCTCTTCAACTGCCCGGGAAGTATTGCCGCCAAATGCGCCAATCAGGGTTCCGTTTTGGCGGAAATCCGGCAGGTTATCGAATAAACTTGTTACTCCACTGGGGGTGAAAAAGCAAATAATATCGAATTCCCGAGAGCTGAGCACTTCTTTGATATCATTACTGATGGTCCTGTACATAAATCCCAACTGGTATTCACAGGCATGTTGCTTTAGCCAATTCACAATCTCATTATCCTGCTGATTTTCACTGCACACATATAAAAAACGTTCACTTGCTTTATGCCGGTTGATGGCATCGAACAAGCTCTTGTTGGTTCCGTCTGAACCATAAAATACCTTGCGTTTCCGATAAAGTATGAATTTCTGTAAATAAAGGGCTACCGATTCGGTGATGCAAAAATATTTTGTATCGGCATGGATAGAAACTTTCATCTCTTCGGCCATCCGGAAAAAATGATCGATGGCATTTCTGCTGGTAAAAATTACCGCCGTAAACTGGGGGATATCAATTTTCTGCTTGCGGAATTCTTTAGAAGGGATGCCATCTAATTTAATAAATGGATGGAATACCAGATTTACGGGATACTTCTTCTCCAACTCAAAATAGGGAGATTTATCACTCTCCGGCCGAGGCTGTGATATTAAAATATGCTTAACACCTTTGCCACCTGCCGTTTGCTTAACCCCGGGTTTTGTCATATCAACGCTTGCTAAAGTGTTGCGAAATTACAGAAAACCAGCCAAATTTTTCATCACTAATTTATAAATCAGCAAAAGGGGTATGATTTCAACTGCCATTAAATATATAAAAAAGTGAAATGCGTTCAGGACAATCTTGTTTCGGAATAGGGCAAAAGAAACCAAATAACGATAAACAAAAACCAGTATTATCAATAGCCACCCCACCGTAAAAGCTGCCTGAACCAGCGGCTGAGCCGAAAAAGCCACCAATAACAGTACCGGAATTAATAAAACACCCAACATTTTATTCATCATAAATACAATAAATAGGTAAGAGCCCACCGCCTCCCTAGTATTAAATACCCATCCAGCAAACCGTAGAAAGAGAAATTTCCCCAGATAAAGCAGCATCAAAAAAATAACCGAACCCAGCCATAATCGCCAAAATTCACCCGTAAACCACTTGAAGTATGCAACAGCCAGTGTGATAAAAGTGGCAGTAATCATAAAAAACATCAGATTCATCAATAAAGAGGAAATCTGCTCTTGCAGCAACTGATCGCGTGTTTGCTTTTGGCGAAGGGAGGTTCGGAAAAAATAAATAAAGAGATTGTTCAAATACCGGGGAAAAGCCACCCGAATTAGTGCCAGTAGCAGTAATAATCCGGCAATCAGATAAAACAGTCTTTCTTTTCCAGAGGGTTCCCTAAAATCAATGATCCAATTATTAGCAGGAGCCTGCATTGGCAAAAATTTGTTTTCTAACAATTTACCATAAGGATTTGTATAGATTGGCGTATCGGAGGTTGCAAGCAACATACTATCCCTAAGCCGAATGCTATCCCGGACAAGCAATGAATCTTTTTTTACCGGCATTATTAGCTGACTATCTGCTGGCAACACTTGAGCAATCATCTTTTTTACAGAAGTGGAATCTTTGGCAGTCAAGCTATCGTTCTGAGCCATAGTCAGGATGGGAAGCCAGCAAAACAATCCCATAAAAAAATTAAAATTCAGCAGCCGCATACACGCAAATCTACAAATAGATAACAAGAATTCTGTACCCGGAAATTTTCGGGGGTTTCCCGTAGTTTTACATTCGTTTTATGGCAGGTATTTATTTTCATATCCCGTTTTGTAAAAAAGCCTGTCACTACTGTGATTTCCATTTTTCCACCTCCCTACTCCAACTAGATCCTTTATTGCATGCGCTGGAAAACGAGATAGCCCTTCGCAAAAACTATTTGTTGGAACCCATTGAAACCATTTATCTGGGGGGCGGCACTCCCTCTCTGATTCCTCCAGCATCCATCAAAAATTTGCTGGAATTTGTACATGCCAGTTTCTCTGTTTCCGCTAATGCCGAAATTACCTTAGAAGCCAACCCAGATGATATTACTGCCGAACAAGTAACCGCTTGGAAAAAGGCAGGCATCAACCGAATGAGCGTGGGTGTTCAATCCTTTCATCCTCATTTACTCCAATGGATGAACCGGGCACACGATGCCAATCAATCTGTGGAAGCAATTACCTTATTACAAAAAGGAGGCTTCGAAAATATCAGTCTAGATTTAATTTATGGATGCCCCAACCAATCCGACGAAAGCTGGGAAAAAGATGTGCGGGAAACATTGGCGCTGGGGGTTCCGCATATATCCTGTTATGCCTTAACCAGTGAACCCAATACCGCACTCTGGCACATGATTAAAAAGGGGGATACACCCCAAATTCAGTCCGAACAACAGGCCCGTCAATTTATCCTGCTAATGGAGTGGATGCAGGCAGCCGGATATGAGCACTACGAAATCTCCAATTTCTCACTTCCCCATCAACGAAGTCGGCATAACAGCGCCTATTGGAAAGGGGTTCCCTATCTGGGTATTGGCCCTTCCGCCCATTCATTTAATGGCATAGAAAGGGAATGGAATATCAGTAACAATGCTGGCTATATTGCAAGTATCGGCAATGGGATACTTCCCAACACGAAAGAAATACTAACTACCACCCAGCAGGTAAATGAATATATAATGACCTCCCTAAGAACGATGGAAGGTATTTCAATGGTGCAGATAGCGGATCGCTTTGGTAAGGCAATGCCGGAGCAAATTATGCAAGATGCACAGTCATGGATTCGGGAAGGCCTATTACAATTGATGAATCAACAACTTATACTAACGCGTGCAGGAAAACTACTGGCAGACGGGATTGCGGCAGATTTATTTCGGGAAGAACCGGAGCTATAAAATTCTAAACCAACCGGCTTTCCAGGGAATGAATGCCGTTTGCTGCCGGTAATTGATTCCAAAGTATTTCATATATCGTTTTGGCAATGGGCATATCACATCCTAACTTTTGGTTGAGGGAATGAATACATCGGGCAGCATAATATCCCTCGGCCACCATATTCAGTTCCAGCCTTGCGGCAGTTACGGAGTAGCCCTTCCCAATCATATTTCCGAAAGTGCGGTTTCGGCTGTGCAAAGAATAACAGGTTACCAGTAAATCTCCCAAATAAACAGACCCTGCATAATCGGAGAGGGTATCATTCAGTGCATCACCTCTTTTATCAATCGCCCCTAAAAACTGAACTACTTCCTTAGCAGCGTTGGAAATAAATACACTCAAAAAATTATCGCCATACTCTAACCCATGCACAATACCTGCACCGAGGGCATAAATATTTTTTAATACTGCGGCATATTGCACCCCCCAGATATCCATATTGATGTGGGTGAACACATACTCATTGTTGAAAATAGCTGCCAGCGGTTCTATCGCTGTTTTGTCTGTTCCAGATAAAGTGAGATAAGATAATTTTTCTGCCGCTACTTCCTCGGCATGGCAGGGACCTAACAAAGTAAAATATTGCGACAAGGAAAACGAAAATGATCGCTCAAGGTATTGATTCAGCAATTCGTTCTCTTCAGGTAAGATGCCTTTTACGGCTGAAATGATTTTTTTATCCCGAAAAACATCAACCGGAAGTTCCCCCAACAAACTATGAATAAATGCAGCCGGCACTGCCAGCACGATACAATCAGTGGATGCGATTAACTCGGGTAAGCTGTTATAAAAATGAATTTGTGATAAATCGAAATAAACGGAGGATAGATAATGGGGGTTGTGCCTTCTTTTTTGGAAGTATTGGATGGTTTGCTCATTTCTAATCCACCAATGAACCGGATGCCCGTTGTCAGTTACTATTTTTGCCAGTGCGGTTGCCCAGCTTCCACTTCCTATGATTCCAATTCGCATGCTGCCTGAATAATTTAGGCAAACATACGAATTGAATCAAAAAGGTTAGTTCGATTTCTTTTCTTCAAACAGTTGTTCCTTAGGCACCACTTTAACCAGCGTGCTGTCTTTCAGGGTTTTACTTACTGTAGAGTAAGGACCAGTAATCACCTGATCACCTGCTTTAATACCACCAAGCACTTCAATATAATTTAAATCTTGTACGGCTGTTTTTACTTTCACCTGCTTCACCCGCTGATTAGGTTGCAATAAGAATACCACCAGGTCCATGTCATCATCCTGTGCAGATTTTTTTTCTGTATTGGTACCATCCATAGCTGCTTTGTCTTTGCTATTCTGTTTTGCACTGGCATTTTTATCGCGCGGGGTAACAGCATTCAGCGGAACGGATAATACATTAGCACGGGTTTGTGTTTGAATATCGGCACTGGCATTCATTCCCGGACGGAATGGAAATCCATGGGTTGATTTGGTTAAGTCCAGATAACTTACCGGTAACAAACGGATATGAACTTTGTAACTGGTAACTTCTGTGCTGGCTCCTCCGGTTAAAGAGTTGCCGCTGGGATTTGCTATCTTATATACCAAGCCTTTAAATTTACGATTCGAGTACGCATCTACTTCTACCACTGCCGTATCTCCTAGTTTCACTTTAGGAATATCATTTTCACCCACATCTACCCGAACTTCTATACTGCGCATATCGGCTACGCGCATCATTTCGGTACCAATATTAAAGCTGTTACCGGCAACCCGCTCTCCTTTTTTCACATTCATCAAACTAATGATGCCACTCATAGGAGCAGTAATCACTGTTCTAGAAATATCCTTATCGGCCCGCTGTAATTGAGCAAGTGAACTTTGAATAGAGGCTTCGCTGCTCTTCAATCCTTCGCGTGCTGCATTGTAATTGGCTTGGGAGGTAAGAAAATTTTGCTCCGCCTGCTCAAATTCTGATCTTGAAATAACCTTATCGGCAAGTAATTTTTTCTGACGATCGTAAATCACTTTTAAATTATCTACCTGTGCTTTCAATCCGGCAATACTAGCCTGAGAGTTGGCTAACTGGGCTTTGGTTTGATTTACCCCCGCCATTACCTGATCACGCTGACTCATATAGATATCAGCATAAATGCGGGCTAGCACCTGGCCTTTGATTACACTGTCGCCTTCATTTACATTCAGCTCAACAATTTCTCCGCTAACATCCGGACTTACTTTCACTTCAATTTCTGGATATACTTTACCACTGGCATTCACTGTTTCAATGATGGTTCTCAGCTCAGCTTTTTCAGCGGTAACCTTAATGCCCTCTTCTTTTCCAATGATGCCTTTTTTCTTCAGCATCACCAACGCAATTACAACTACAATTAGGGTTACAATTATCCAGATTAATCGAACGTGCAGGGGTTACTATAATTTGATTCCTTTTCCTTTATAAAACTCTAATAATTTCATTTTAAACACGTAATCGAACTGATTCGTGAGCAATTGTAATTTGGCTCGTAATAAGTTGTTCTGGTTGGTTATTAAATCTAACGAACCCAACAATCCAATATCATATCTTTTCACAGAGAAATCGTACGCTTTCTGAGCCGTTTCTACGCTTTTTTTACTGGCATTGTACCGTTGCAATGAGGTTACTGCATTGGTATAGGCCAGGTAGATATCCTGCTTTAATTTAATGTCGGCGGATTCTTTTTGCAACTCTGCCGATTTTACATTTAACTGCGACTGTTTTACAGATGTGCGTGCCTGGTGGTTGGCAAAAATGGGTATGCTCAAATTGAAGCCGAGATTTTGACCCAGGTTATTATCTAATTGAGACCCCCATCCATTCCAGAGTTGACCAAATGAGCGGCTCGACTGGATTGGCTTATAAATGGGATTTTGAACATAATAATTATTCGAGCCAATAGCAACAATCGGTTCTAATCCGGATACGGGATTATAGCCGCCAAAGCTGGCGCCGCTGATATACTTTACGGAATTAGAAAAGTTAGTGCTCAGGTTACCACCTACAGTTAAGGTAGGATAGGCCTGGGCTTTGGCTACCAGCACATTTTTTTCTGCCGCTTTAATCCGCAGGGCATTTACTTTTTGCAAGGGCTGAGATTCGAGACCTTGTTGGTATACCAGTTCGGGTTGCAATTCTGCAAATGATTCGAGGGGGATTTTATCTACAGAAGGCGTAATTATGTTGAAGGGGGTTCCAGGATCGAGGTTGAGTACTCCCTTCATGTTGAGCAAATTTTGTTGCTCCGTAGCCACCGCCGAGAAGTAATTACTGCTGTCGGAAGCCAGTTGCGCTTCAACTTCTGCCAGGCTTAATTCGGGTAATACGCCGGCTTCTACTCGCTTGCTAGTGATATCTTGCTGAGATAAACTTTGGCTAATCTGAACCTTTGTGATACTTATTTGCTCCCGTGCTGCCAAAATTTGCAGGTAGTAGGTAGCAACGGTAAAGGAAATATCGTAGGAGGTTCTTGCCACATCCTGTAATGCAGCTTTGGCATTAAAAATGGCAGCTTGCTCGGTGTTTTTCAGTCGGCCGAAATTATATACCTGCATACCTACATTCAAACCAAAATTCTGATATAAGAACTGGGTAGTGGCAAATGAGTTGGTAGTAGGATCGATAGAACGACCGAATCGCATACCGGTTCCGGAATTGGCCGAAACATTCGGTAAAATGTTATACTTCGCCTGATCGGCTTGTAACTGGGCTATGCGGGCATTGATATCGGCTTGTTTAACCGAGATATTGTGCTCAACGGCATAGTCAATACATTGTTTCAAATCCCATACTTGAGGGGTTTGGGCCTTCCCTAAAAAAGGGGCGAAGAGGCAGCCAAGGATGAATAAATGCTTCATGACTGCAAATTTAGCCGAATGAATGCCTTTGGAAGTAAAAACTTCTATCAACGGAAACAATAGCCATACAATGGTATCATTTCTGTTATGAAAGGTTTTCCGGATGGGATAACCGGTAACGGGGGAAATTAGGCTTCTGGCGCTTTGCGCAATGACCGAGTAATAAAAAACAAGCCAATAAAAGCAGCCAGCACGCCCAAACCTATCAGGGCAGTTACCGGAGTTTGCATAAAAATACTTACCCCCACAAAGCAATAAGCCGCCATAAATAACAGGGGGAGAAGTGGAAATAATTTCATCTTAAAAATGCCAGTGCCATCCAGATGGGCAGTTCGCTTTCGCAGAATAAATATGGTTGCACTGGAAGCTACCATCCCAAAACAATCGAGAAACATGGTGAAGTTGAGTATTTTTTCAAAGGTTTGGGCAAAAAATAGGATCACGATGCAAATCCCGGCAAAAACAGTTAGTGAAGCTACCAGCACATCATTTTTATCAGATTTTTTGGCAAACAGGGCAGGCAAAACACCTTCTTCGCTCATGGCAAACATTACACGGGGATTACTCATCAATAAAGCATTCACATAAGCCAGTACCCCAAAGAATAAGAAAAACGAGAAAATATCTGCTCCAGACTTACCAAAGGTTTTCATCATCAGCACATAGGCAATTTCTTTTTCTCCCTTCATTTGGTCAAAGCCTACAATTTGATAATAACTAAAATTGGCCAAAAGATATAAGGCAATAATTATGGCGATGCCGATAAATATCCCCTTGGGAATATTCTGTGCGGGCTTTTTTACTTCACTGCCAAAATTGATGGTTTGCTGATAGCCTCCATAAGTAAAACAAACCGCTATCAGACTGGCCCCTAAACTTTTTATCCAGGGCATCCAACCCGAAGCAGCTTCAGTGGTAGCCGATGCGGTTACAGCCGGTATGGCAGCTCCCTGATGAGGGAATAAAAGCGCCAGTATCAATACCCCAATCATACTAATCTTAATAATCATCAAGATATTCTGCGCCCGCGAACTCATAGACAAACCCCGCAAATTGATAAAATAAAACAGGATAATGGCTGCACAACTGATTAAGGCCTTATCAATATCCGTCCAGGCAATGCCGGGGAATAATTTAGTGATATATCCACTCCCAATCAATGCTACTCCGCTAAGGCTGGCCGCATTGCTGATTAATATGATACAGTTGATAGCAAATGCAATACTGGGATGATAGGCATACGAAAATATTTTATAGTATCCGCCGGTAACCGGATACCGACTACCAATTTCCGCATAGGTGAGTGCGCCGCATAAAGCAATGAGTCCACCCAAAATCCAGGCAGCAAAATATACCGAGGGAGTAATGGCAAAACTGGCGCTGGTAGCAGCCGAACGGAATATACCCATGCCAATCACCAACCCCACCACAATCATGGTGAAACTAAATAAATTCAATTGTTGTTTTGCTGCCATTGTAAAAAAGTGTGGGTTAAATATAAGACACTTATCTGAAACCCTTCCTATCCCCTTAAAGTATCGTGCAATTCGGGGTTAATTGGGAAGCCATTGAAATATTGCTACCTTCATATACCCAATAAATCCCCCAACGGATTATGAATATATCTATCAATGAATTGATTACGGTAAGCTTCACCTTATTTGCAGTAATAGATATTGTAGGATCGGTTCCGTTATTGATTTCGCTGAAAGAAAAAATGGGAGGCATCCGATCTTTTCAGGCTACGTTGATTTCCGGCGCCCTGATGATTTTGTTTTTATATGCAGGCGAACCTTTTTTGCGCATTTTGGGGCTGGATATCCATTCATTTGCAGTTGGCGGATCTGTGGTTATATTTTTATTGGGATTAGAAATGGTATTGGGCCACGAAATATTTAAAGGAGATCAGGATGCCAAATCTGGTTCGCTGGTACCCATTGCATTCCCCATCATTGCCGGAAGCGGAACCCTTACTACCATCATGTCGCTGAAAGCCAACTTTAATGAGATCTATATCCTATCCGGCATTTTGATTAACCTGGTTGTGGTATATATAGTGCTTACTTCGCTTAAATTTATTGAACGGGTATTAGGACCCGCCGGGTTGATGGCGGTTCGTAAATTTTTTGGCGTAATTCTGCTGGCAATAGCCGTTAAACTATTCAGCAGCAATATTGCCAAATTCGGAAAATAATGATTTAGGGTTTCTTTACCCAATCGTCTGTTCGAAAAGGGGAAGCCGGAAGCCCTTCTTTATTGTATAAATTACAACCTTTCGGATTATTGGCCCAAGCATACCTTACCGCTTCAGGTTCCGTTACCTGATCGCTTGTTACCAGCACTTTATTTTTGCCTATAATTTTGGCGCTAGCCCAAACAAATTTGTGGTCGGCCCCTGCAATGGCAAATTGCTGTAGTGGCTGATCTCCCATGGCCATCAATCCCGATCCAACGTGTTGAAAGGTTAATTCCATTCCATTTCCCTTTTTTACATATGACAGTAATTCCGGACCGGAGTAAACCAATTTTTTGTCGTTATAAGCTAATGTTCTTGCTGCCAGTGATAGACGTTCTCCTACTTCTTTTTTATTCAGTGGATGCACGTCGTAGGTTTCTCCTATATCAATGGTTACAGCCAAGCCTACATTGGGTAAATCTTTTGTTACTTGCTGTTGTGCCTCGCGAAGATTCGCCCAGCCACTTTCTCCTGGCTCTTTTACTATTTCCATATAATTGGCCAGTTGCACAATTAGAAAAGGAAAATCTCCCTGTTGCCACCGCCCGCGCCAATCCTTGATAAGGGCCGTCAATAATTGCCGGTAATCACCCGCCCTTCCCCCATTAGATTCGCCCTGATACCAGGCCGCGCCTTTGATGGTGTAAGGAATTAAGGGATGTATCATGGCATTATACAAGGTAATGGGCTGTGTAGACATTTTAATAAAACTAGCAACGGGTAAGGGTGCTATTTGATTGCCCACAGAATATTCCCAGTTTCCGGCCAAACTTAGCTCACTATCTTTCCAGAGCAACCGATATTTTTTTTCAGCAATAAATCCCCCATTTCCATCGGTATCAACAATACGAACCGTAATTGTGTTGTTACCTTCCTTTAAAATACCTGCGGGCACTTTATATTTTCTGGCTACATAGCGGTTGGTACTAAACCCTACCAATACACCGTTTATGTAGGTAGAATCGGCATCATCTATCATACCCAATTCTAACCAAACTTCGGCACTTGCCTGTTGCGCAGTGAGTGTAATTTTCTTTTTACACCATACTACGCCATCAACATCTTTTAATCCATATTTTTCCCAAAAACCCGGAACCTGCATGTTACCTATATTAATAGCAGGAAAGTCGTTCTGTTTCCAATTATTTTTCGGCAGTATTCCCTTATCGCCTTCCTTTGCATCTATTTGCCATTGATTGGTTACGGTTCGTTCCCGATTGATGGCCTCTTTCATATTTAATGAATCCTGATAAAAATGATAGCGATTGAGATACCCCGAAAAATCACGTAAGCCCTCTTCACTAATCCAAGATTCAGCAGGGGTGCCGCCCCAGGTACTCTTGATAACTGCCATGGGCACTTTGTATTTTTCGTACAAGGCCTTTACCATAAAATAGGCAACTGCAGAAAAACTGCCGATATTGGCAGGATTAGCCACCCGCCATTTTCCATTCAGCTCTTGGTTGGGATGCATAGCAAATTGCAGCGTTACCTGAAATTCCCGAATCATGGGATTGTTAGAAGCGGCAATTTCATTCGGATATTTTTCAGTCAACTTACCCATGATAAATTCCATATTCGACTGTCCAGAGCAAAGCCACACATCTCCCATTAAAATTTCACGAATGGTTTTAGTTTCCTTACCTGCCTGAATGGTTAGCGTATGCGGGCCTCCCGCAGGGGTTGCTGGTAATTGCAACTGCCAACGTTGTTGTGCATCTGTCATAGCCTTATATTCTTTCCCCTTAAAGCTAACCGTTACCGGTCCCTCTCCATTCCACCAGCCCCAAATATTCACGGGCTTGTCTCGCTGTAAAATCATGCTGTCACTCACCATTGCAGGCAAACGAAGCTGTGCCTTTCCGGCAAAAGACATCAACAAAGTGAAAAACAATAAACAACCATATTTAGTCATGTCGGTATTTTAAAGTGTTCAGTTGTCAAGATACGTTTTTAGCATAAAACAGCCCCTCTTATGAAAAATAATATAAAATCCAAATTGTAACACCTGCCAGCAAGGCGGTATAAAAATCAGTTGAATACAAGAAAGGTTGCCTTTTTATTTCGGTTTTAGCACGAGGTGAAAAATAGCGGAGTCCGGCAAATAACGCTGCGGTATACAGTGCTGCCGGCCAGGACAAAGAAGCAGCCGTAAATCCAATATATATCAAACAGCCGAAGAATATATGTCCGCCAACAAAAAATGAAATTGGCAGCACCATTTTTTTGGCTGAACCCATCACATCCATATCATTTACCGGAATGTTGGTAGGCTGCTTTTTATTTAGCCAATAAGAAAGAATGGATTGAATCATTATACATCCAATAAACACAATAATTACCCGGTGTAAAAAATTAATATGCTCACCCAAATAACTATGCAGAAGGGGGAAGGATGAAAAATAGTGGTCGTAACTATATTCAACTGCCCAACTTAATAATGGAGAGATGATTAATACAGCCACTGCCGAAGAGGGATGTATTTTTTTAAAACATACGCCCATAAAAAACACCGTAACAATACCCGGCTTTAGATAGGAACTATTTTTAGAGAGCACCAGAAAAAAATTGCCACCCGATGTGGGGGTGAATGTAACAAATGCAAGTACTGCAGCCAAAGCAGTTAATATTACCACAAACCATCTTCCTGCTAGCACTAATTGTCGATCAGTAGCATTTCGATGAAAGTATTGCTGATAAATATCTACTGTTAATAAAGTAGAAGCTGCATTGAGCATAGAATAAATACTCGAAAAAATAGCAGCTGTTAATCCGGCCAATATCCAACCAAATAATCCATATCCTGCCGGTACCACTTTACTCATCAAAACCAAAAAAGCATCATCGGGTTGCACCCCCTCTAAATGCCAGCTATTTTTAAAAAGATAGGCAGCAGCCACTCCTGCAGCAATGGAGAAGAAGGGAATGGTAAGTTTTAAAAATCCCGCAACAATCGCTCCCAGTTGTGCATCGCGATTGGTTTTGGCAGAAAGTACCCGCTGCACTTCAAATTGATTGGTGGTCCAGAAAAATCCCTGTAATACCAAGAGTCCGCTAAATACCCCGGTCCAGGGAAGGTCGGGATGATTAGTTGGCAGATACAATTTCATCTTGTGTTGACCCACTGCACTAGTATCAAGATGCAGCAAGCCCGACAAGCCACCAATTTCTACTCTACTCAGCGTTAGCCAACCCACTATTACCAAAGAAGTTACCATCAAAACTGTAATCATGTTTTCCGAAACAACCAGCGATTGCATTCCGCCCCAGCAAATCAGGCAACAGGATATCACAGCGATACAGAGAATCCCTTGCATGTAAGAGAAAGTGAAGTTGCCCATTGTAAACAACAATCCCAGTTGGCGGCTGCCAATGTATAAACCACCCACCAATAAAATAAGAATGATGCCAATGATACAGATACTGTAGATTAATCTAGCCCCAGAATTATACCGATGTTCCAGATAAGCGGATAGCGTAAATACGCCTCGCTGTCGGTAAACCGGAATAAATACATAGCAGAGAAAAATAATAGCGGGGATGGCCAGTATTTCGTAATGACTCTGTGCGAAACCGATGGAATAGCCAATGCCCAGCATGCCGATAATTTGAGACAGGCTCACATTGGCTCCATAAATAGAACCGGCTACCGACCACCAGCGCAGGGTTCTCCCGGCCATAAAATAATCTTCCGCATTTTTCTTTTTTCTGCCTGCCCAGATACCGGAACCGACTAAATAAAGGGTTAGTACTCCAAAAACCAACCAATCAGTATAGCCCAGCAATTGTAGCATGTAGTTAATATTAGCGAAGGGAAGCGGTGGTGAGTGGAGTTATAGGAGTAGAGGAAGGTTTTCTTCCCTGCAGCACATTCAGTTGTGCCAAAGAGAGTTGGGGTAAAATATGTTCGGCAACCAAACGGGCTTCCTCCATCAGCGGATATCCTGATAGAATAAAGGAACGAATACCCATATCCATGTATCGATTGAGTTTAGCCACAATTTGATCATGGGTTCCTACCAATGCGCCACCACACCCGCTGCGGGCGCGACCAATGCCCATCCAGAGATTGGGCTCCACAAAATCATCGGCATCGGCTTTTTCGTTTCGGAGTGCATCTTGTCTTTTTACCCCCTCCGAATGAGCATCCTGCGCCCGGCTCTTTAGGTTGAGTGTATTCGCATCAAAGCGACTCATGATATGCCGCGCATGTGCACGGGCTTCCTGTTCAGTTTCTCTTACAATAATATGTATGCGTAATCCAAAATCGATTTTCCTGTTTTCAGCAGCTGCCCGCTGGCTCATATCCTGCATGGTTGCATAGATACTTTCTTCAGTTTCGGGCCACATCAAAAACACATCACAATAGCGGGCACATAAATCACGCGATCCGGGAGAATTTCCGCCAAAGTACAGCAGCGGACCTCCATTTTGCTGATAGGGCTTTACGGGATCGGTTGAAAGCTGTAAATCGGTATATACTTTCCCTTGATGGTGAATGGCGTCTTTCGTCCAAGCCTGTTGCAGAATTTCAATCACTTCGGCACAACGTTGGTATCTGAACGCGGGATCTTCGCGCAACCCGGGCAAATCGGAATTGATGATATTAATCGTGAGTCGTCCCTCCAGCAAATGGTCGAGGGTGGCAATATGCCGGGCCAGCATGGGGGGATGAATTTCTCCAGTTCTGATGGCGAGCAACAAATTCATTTGATGGGTACTTCCAGCCAAGGCAGCCGCAAAGGGAATTCCCTCTTGCCCAACCATATAGGAGGTTGGCAACAACAAATTTTTAAACCCCAGTTGATCTGCCAGTTGGGCAATAGAACTGCAATGGGCAGCATTACTTCGGCGGCTTTCATCCAATACACCCAAAAATTCGGTATCACCCCCACATAAATCGTCGAACCAGGCAACTTCACAGCTGCGGACGGCAGTTCGGATGGGTACAGTAGTATATGTTGCCATAGAGTAAAATGGAGACAAACAAATTAGCAAAATTCTTTCAAATTAAAGATATTTGATAGGAAACTACTGGGTGAATCCCGGATAACAATCCTCAACCATAAACAATGTATATGCGCAATTCGATTTCTCTCAAATCCTTCTGCTTTATTTTTTTAGCTGTTTTTTTATTTCTGCAGGGATGTATCAATATGTCTAAACAAGAGGCTGCCGACAAACCAGTTGGCAAGCAGGTAGTAGATTCAACTGCTAATTATCTAATTAAAGTAAACTATCCTGCAGAGCCGCAAGACAAGGAAGAAGTGATGAAAAAATGGGTTGACCTGAAGCTCAGTGATAAAAAATTTGAATGGAAAAATCTTACCACACCTCGAAATGAATATCAGATCAATTATTCAGTTGTACAATCTGATTCTTCACAAACCGTGAGCTATGTGATGAATGAATATGAAAATACGGGCGGGGCGAGTGGCAATCAAAAAGTAACCAGCTTTTCTTTCAGGAATAACCAATTGATGGATATTCAGCAGATATTGAATTTTTCGGGCGGTAAAGATTTACAGTTAACCAAAATGTTGGCTGCGAAAGCTGCTTCCGACACAAATACATTCAGTGCTGCTATGTTGAATGAAAGCTTGGGTTTGAACTTTCTGAAAAAAGATGGCGTTTCGCTAGACACAGCCAAATGTAAGTGCAATGCATTTTTCTTTGGTTCGAATTTACAGTGTTATGTAATTCGCAATGAAGGGATTGGTTTTGTTTTTGGAAAGTATGTGGTTGGCCCAGGTTCTTCGCAAACGCCGGAAATATTACTAGATTGGAAAACGCTGGCTCCCTATTTACAACCCGGATTCGAAAGAATACCTAAGAAATAGCGTTCGCATACACATTCACTTTTTAACCTTGTGCTACTTATGAAACGGAAAGCATTTATCCAACAAAGTTTATTGGCAATGGGTGGCCTGTTGATATTGAAAGATACCTTCGCTCGAGACAAGGGAAAAGTTTTTGGGCATAATAATATTACCTATCGATTAGATGAAAAATGGGGACAACTGGATATGAATGTACATCCGGTAAATGATTGTCACGAAATGGTGCAGGATAGCCGGGGCAGAATTGTATTGCTAACGAATGAAACAAAGAATAATATACTTATCTATAGTAAATCGGGCAGATTACTCAGTTACTGGGGTACGGAATATCCGGGGGCACATGGATTAACGATTCAAAAGAATGGACGGGAAGATTTTTTATTTATCACGGATACGCAGTTGCACCAGGTTTATAAAACGACTAATAAAGGCAAGAAGCTATTAACCATTGATCCGCCCCTGGAGGCGGGTATCTACAAAAACAAAGAGGAATTTGTACCTACAGAAACCACTGTATTAGAAAATGGAGAATTTTATGTGGCAGATGGATATGGGGCGCAGTATATTTTACATTACGATGCGAATGGGAAACTGAAAAACTATTTCGGTGGTCGGGGGAAGGAAGATTATCATCTGGACAATGCCCATGGCATCACCCTCGACACGCGTTCGGGAAGCCCTACCCTATTAATAACGGATAGAACCCGCGCCTGCTTTAAACGATTTTCGCTGGAAGGTAAATTACTCGAGATTATTCATATACCCGGTGCAGCGGTTTGTCGTCCGGTTATCAAGGGAAATTTTTTGTACGCAGCCGTATTACGATCTCCCAACCTAGATAAAGAGAATTCCGGTTTTGTAACCATCCTGAATGAAAACAACCAAGTAGTATCCAATATCGGCGGTACGGAACCAATATATGAAAATGGAAAATTACAACCCCTTGCACAGGCCGATCCGATTTTTAAACATCCCCATGATGTTTGTGTAGATGAGGATGAAAATATCTATGTGGCTCAGTGGGCTTCGGGGAAAGTGTATCCGTATAAGTTGAAGCGGGTATAATTCAGTTAGTTTTTTTAGCAGAGCGGCTATCTGAATTATAGGATAATCGATAGCATTTTGAATTCAGTTTTCAAAATTTAATAGAAATTATACATACAATCAACAGGTAAAAAACCGATGAAAAGTATTCTAATTAAAAACTGTACTGTTGTTAACGAAGGCGAAATAAAGGTGGCGGATATCCTGATCAAGGATCAAATTATAGAAGAAATAGGTTCGATAGGATATAAGATAGATGCCATTGAAATAGATGGCAAGGGCAAGTATCTGTTTCCCGGAATCATAGACGGACAGGTACATTTTCGAGATCCAGGACTTACCCACAAGGGCGATATCCATTCGGAGAGCCGGGCTGCGGTTGCGGGCGGGGTAACTTCGTATATTGATATGCCCAACACTAAGCCCAACGTGCTTTCTCTGGAAATTCTACAGGAGAAGTATCGCATTGCCGCCGAAAAATCTTTAGCGAATTTTGGGTTTTTTCTAGGTGTGAACGACGATAATATTGATGAAGTGATTCAACTGGATACTTCCGGATTGCTGGCAGTTTCTGATGATGGACTTTACTTTACCAAAAAGGGAAATTTACTGGCGGATAATCCAACCACACTGGAAAAGCTTTTTGCCAATTGCAAATCAATTGTTGCCATTCATTCTGAGAGAGAACAACTGATAGAAGCTAACGAAGCATTGTACCGAGAGAAATGGGGGGAAGATGTTCCTGCTTGGTGTCATCCACTAATCAGAAGCGAACAGGCCTGTTATGAGGCAACGGAAAGGGCCATTCGATTTGCGAATGAATATGGAGCCCGACTGCATATACTTCACTTAACTACCGAAGCAGAAACGCATCTGTTTCGCAATGACATCCCACTCCAGCAGAAAAAAATTACTACAGAGGTTTCTGTACACCATCTCTGGTTTTCGGATAAAGATTATGAGCGCCTGGGTATGTTAATCAAATGGAATCCAGCTATCAAAACGCAGAAAGACAAAGAAGGATTGCTGCAAGCATTGATAAACGACCGCATTGATCTGGTAACCACCGACCATGCCCCGCATACCCTGGAGGAAAAACAACAACCCTATTTCCAGTCCATGTCGGGGGCACCCATGGTGCAGCACTCCCTAAATGTGATGCTGGAATTTTATAAACAGGGCAAAATTTCCTTAGAGAAGATTGTAGAAAAAATGTGTCATAACCCTGCAATACTCTATCACATAGAAAAAAGAGGCTTTATACGCGAAGGATATTATGCCGATTTAGTGTTGGTAGATATGGATGCGCCGTGGACGGTAAGTAAAGAAAATATTCTATACAAATGTGGCTGGTCTCCGCTAGAAGGAACGCTTTTCAATACCCAAGTAACCCATACTGTAGTGAATGGTCATTTGGTATATGAGCAGGGGGAATTTGATGAGGAGCAAAAGGGAATGCCGTTGGTTGTGAGCCGGTAAAAAAATCAGGTGGTGGCCACGAATGGAATCCTTGCTGGCATGCAGGAAACCAATAATCTACCACCTCAATAGGGAGATAACAAAAAATTAGTCCTTAAATAGATCACACTCAATCCCACTCTCACTCTGTATTTTGTGGCCTCGCCAAGAATCGAACTTGGATCTGGAGCTTCGGAAACTCTTATACTATCCATTGTACTACGAGGCCGGGGGTGCAAAAGTAATATTTCGGCGCTAATTCCTTGCTTATTTCGGTATGATAAGCGGTTTTCTACTTAAATTAAGTAATAGAGGTGGGAATGGAACCCAACAAACCCCTTATATGCGAGTATTTATACAATTTCCCTGAGGGGGCGGAACCAAAAAATTCACTCTCCCAATATTTCACAATCACCCCCACGCTCACTCTGTAATTTGTGCCTCGACTAGAATCCCTGCCTGCCGGCAGGGAACTTGGATCTGGAGCTTCGGAAACTCTTATACTATCCATTGTACTACGAGGCCGGGGGTGCTAAAGTAATATTTCGGCGCTAATTCCTTGCTTATTTCGGTATGATAGGCGGTTTTCTACCTAAATTAAGTACTATTAGAGGGAAGAAAACCAGCTCCCGCCTTACTTGAGCGCATTTATAGCATTTCCTGGAGGGCAGCGGGTAAGAAAACGCGCGTGGGCACACTGGTCATGATGGAAAAATCATCCCCTAAAGATGACTGATTATCTAAAAATCGAAAAATACGCTGTACCGGATTCTTCCGGAAAAGGGCGGTAAAAATCTGATCGCCCACCATCTTCTCATTGCTGAGTACATTTAATAAAACACTGTCGTATAATCGGAACTTTTTGGCGGAAAAACTTACAGCTGCTGGATTAATAGTACCCACCTTCATGGATTGAATCAATTCATCGGCCTTTTTTTGTATAAACTGAAAAGCAAACCCACTGCTGGCTTTTACCTGTCCGCCCGCAGTGCCGATATACCTAACCGGCCCCTCTTGTTGCGTGAAGCGATGATTCGTCATGGGAATTACCCCCCATTCGGTATGTTCAATGGTGTAGGAATCTCGGGTGATGTATTGCTCTATATAACTTCGCAACGCTTCATCATAGGCTTCTGCAGAAAGCAGGTCACCCGAAAACAACGTATATTCTACCAGGGCTTTTCGTTTGCTTACAGGTAAAACATATACAAAAGTGGTACCTGCTTGTTGACTCACCCGAAAGTCCATAAAAGTGGCCATATCAGGTTGAAAACAATCCTGAGAGGTTTCTATCAGCCAGCCCTTAAAGTGCTGCAGTAAATGATAAGCACCAGATTGGTTAGCAGACTGACTGGTTTCTGTAAACAGGATGCTATTTACCACAAAAGGGGCCGTACTATTTCCGGAAGCAAGCTGAACGGTAGCGATGCCATTAGAATGGGTGATACCCAGCACCTGTTCTGTTTTCCAGGTAATCAGGGGGCGGGGAGCGGCTAATGCTTGCACCCGATTGTAAAGGTCTATACCCCGTATCATTTTATACTGATAAGGAGCCAATGGGGCTGCAACAGAAAATCCGTTCGAATGAAATTCCAACTGATTCCAACGATGAAAAACGATCGACTCAAAAACTCCCGGCTGCAGCTCCCAGAAACACCAAGTACGGTCGTTGGTGTTTTTTGCGGTAGCGTCTACCACTAATATTTTTTTATCGGCAAAAAAATCATCTTGCATCATGCGCATCAGCACACTCATACCTGCACAGCCGGCACCGGTAATAATATAATCGTAGCTTGTATTCAATGCAAGAAAATATAGGAGCGGAAAGGAAAATCAGTGTTGTTGAAGTTGCTCATCCCTTTTTACTTTTTCCCAGTACTCGCGGGCAACCCATAACATACCAAAACTTTCTCCTTGTTCTTTTCCCAAATGCTTATGATGCATTTTATGGGCCCAGCGGATTACTTTTATATATCGGTTGTTGCTGCGGGAAAACAATTTGAAACGCTGGTGTATGATGATTTCATGTACCAAAAAATATGCAAACCCGTACATGGCTATGCCAAAACCTATACCCACGGCCCAGTAATTGCCCTTCATGCTGCCGAGCATAATGCAAAGCCAGCTGGGTATGGCAAAAATTAAAAAGAAGGCATCATTTTTTTCGAAAAACCCTTCCTCTTTCTGGTGATGATCTTTATGCAAATACCACAAAAACCCATGCATAACGAACCGATGGGTAAGCCAGGTAACGGGCTCCATGATGAAAAATGTTAAAAGGGCAACCAAAACGTAGATCATAGCGTATAAAAAGTTCGGATGGCGAAAAAGAACAAAATCTGAATAAACAACAAATTTACAGCGAATTGGTTTACTTTTTTAAAGCCACTCTGCTGGAAAACCAGCATTAACAAGGCACTGATGATAAACCAGCACACATAATTGAAAAAGGGAATGCTACCCTGTAGCCAGGTCCAATACCCCAATTTTACCGCTGCAGGCTCTAGAAACCAATCAAATAAGGTAGCCAGCAATGCCGAATCTATAATCAACGAAAATTGCAACCAACGTTTAGGAATCTGCTCCGAGCTTGCGCCCATCCATTTGAGTAAATTTTCATGCACCCACATCATACACTGACCACTACACCAAACTACCAAAAACCAGTTTACCCCTATTAAAAAGGGTACCCCCTTTACACCGGTACCCAATAAAGTTCCGTAGCGGTATTCACCAAATAACAGGCCAGTATTCACGCCAATCATTTCAGTAAGCATACCTACTCCAAAAGCTAATAACGCAAACCAATAAAATTTTGCAGTTCTTTCGTTATTGGTCCACAACAATAATCCAAACATTACACAAAGGTTTACCGGAGTCATTTGTATAAACCACTCGCTGTAAGTGCCTGTAATCATACCCAGCACCCCGCTCACATGAAAGAGCAGGGCAACAGACGTAGCGATGATAAATTTAGACTGACCCTCCATACCATAAAATTAATGCAGGGAATCAACAATATTGAGTAACTCCAATTGTTTTTGCCAGATGATTTTTTCTGTGATGGCTGCGCTGCTTAAACAAAGCGGTATACCACCTCCCGGGTGCACACTTCCGCCTACAAAATACAATCCGGGGATGTGATTGCTGAAATTCGGGTGCCGCAAAAAAGCCGCCAACTTCGAGTTAGAGCTGGTGCCATATAAAGAGCCGCTATACGAATCGGTGAGGGATTCTATACTTACCGGATCGGCAACGGTTTCGGAAACAATCAAATCTTCTACCGAAACACCCAATATCCTACTCAGTTTTGCAATAATTCGTTCGCGCGATTGCTGGCGAAAGAGTTCCCAGTCCTGACCTACATTAGCTGGTACATTAATCATCACAAACCAGTTTTCCATTCCTTCGGGAGCCTGCACACCTGGTTCGCACTTAGAAGTGATATTGATATACACAGTAGGATCTTCGTATAAGGTTTTGTGTTTGAACAAATGGGTAAACTCTGATTGATAGTTGCCGGAGAAAAAGATATTATGCAGCGATAGTTGAGGAAAACTTTTCCGAATACCCCAGTAAAAAATCATAGCACTGCTGCTGCGTTCCTGTTGCAGAATTTTTTTTGCTGCTTCGGGTTGTTGTAGTAATCGTAGGTAAGTGAAATATACATCCACATTGCTGATTACCCAGTTGGCGGGAACTATTTCATCCCCCACTTCTACGCCTGCTGCTTTTCCTTCGGATAGGATTATTCGGGTAACGGAACGATCGAAATAAAACTCCACGCCCAGTTTTTGTGCTAATTTATAAAGCGCTTTCGTGATACTTATCATCCCACCTTTCGGATAAAAACTCCCTTCATTATGTTCCAAGTGCGAAATCATGGTAAGCAT
>JAPLEI010000044.1:0-39252 GCA_026391195.1 Bacteroidota bacterium
TAACCATTTCATTATAATGCTTCTCCGTCATACTAACAGGTGCGCTTTGGTACAGGTAATACGTACCTAGGATGTAAAAGTTACATTTCGGGCAACAAATTGGGTTAAAAAACAAAGCCTCCCTAATGTTTCGGGTATGGGCGGCGCAATACGGGGGTAAATGGGTTGTGAAGTAGGATGGGTTAATATTGAATTACCTGTTCCTGAATATGTTCCGGCAACTCCCTGAATCCGTATTGCTGATTGCGCAGTTGTGGAATAAAGCCTGCTTCCCGTATAGCTTCCTGAATAGTTTTATAGGTAAATCGATGCGGCGCGCCGGCTGCACTTACCACATTTTCTTCCAGCATAATACTGCCAAAGTCATTGGCGCCTGCATGCAAACAAATTTGCGCCGTTTGTTTACCCACGGTTAGCCAGCTGGCCTGAATATTAATAACATTGGGCAGCATAATACGGCTGATGGCAATCATGCGGATATACTCGTCTGATGTAGTTAAATTCTGTACCCCCCTGATTTTCGCCAGCAGGGTATCCACATCCTGGAAGGTCCAGGGAATAAATGCCAAAAAGCCTTTGGCATCTGCCGGCTTCCTGCTTTGTACTTCGCGTATTCTTTCTAGATGGATGAATCTTTCTTCCAGGGTTTCCACGTGCCCAAACATCATGGTAGCGCTGGTAGTAATATGTTGCTGATGGGCTTCTGCCATAATATCCAGCCATTCATCCGCCCCACACTTTCCGTTCGATACCAGCCTACGAACACGGTCTACCAATATTTCGGCTCCTGCTCCTGGCAATGAATCAAGGCCCGCTGCTTTTAGTGCCTGTAGGGCTTCGCGGTGACTGATTTTATCAATTTTACAAATATGGGCTACTTCGGGTGGTCCCAGTGAATGTAATTTGAGGGTTGGATATTCCTGTTTCAGTTGGCGAAACAGGTTGGTATAAAATTCCAAACCCAATTCGGGATGATGCCCTCCCTGTAATAAAAGCTGATCTCCGCCATATTGCAGGGTTTCTTCAATCTTTTTCCGATAGGTGGGTATATCCGTTATATAAGATTCGGGATGCCCGGGTATGCGATAAAAATTACAAAACTTACAATTGGCCACGCAAACATTGGTTGTGTTCACGTTTCTATCTATCTGCCAGGTAACCTTGCCATGCGGTACTTGTTTTTTTCTAAGCTCATCCGCCACATGCATCAATTCTGCCAGGGGAGCCTGCTCGAATAAAAATTGTCCCTCTTCTGTGGATAAAAACTCAAAATTCAGCGCGCGTTGGTATAAATCAGATAGCTGCATGTGCAATTGCTTAAGAACTGCAAAGGTAAGCCGCTCCGGGCAAAGCTTATCTGCCTAATTTTTTAACATCTCTGCTTTTTTCGATTCATGTATTAATGGTAAATTACAGGTATGAAGCGCAAGTGGATGTTGATGATGGCAGTAGTGCTGTGGGGATTTTCTTTACAGGCGCAGGAAGAATTTATACCCCCCCAATCGGTACTGCTCACCCGATTTTCTTATTATCAGCTGAGCGGAGGAATTATGATTTTACAGGCCCGCGTAGGCGATGCCAAAGATACCCTGAATTTTGTGCTGGATACCGGTAGCGGGGGGATATCCCTCGACTCGGTAACTGTTCTAAAACTAAAGCTGCCGGCAATCCCATCCGAAAAAATAATCAGGGGGCTTAATGGCATGCGAACCGTTTCGTTTGTAAGCGGACTAACCCTGCATCTGCCGGGATTATCGGTAGAGAACCTAGATTTTCATGTGAACGACTATGAGTTGTTAAGCAGTGTGTATGGAATGAAAATTGATGGAATTATTGGCTTTAGTTTTTTACGCAGATACATTGTAAAGATTGATTTTGATGAGGATATCATAGAAGTATACACTCCGGGCAGCTATAAATATCCCAAGGGGGGTTATTTGTTGAAGCCGAATTTCTCTACACTGCCCCTACAGCCTGCCTATATTAAGGATAATCACTTGATATTGGGCCGGTTTATTTTTGATACGGGGGCAGGATTAAATATGCTGTTGTCGGAAGATTTTGTTTCGGATAGTACTGTTTTTAAAAAGGGACGGGTATTTTTTCCAACGCAGGCAGAGGGCTTGGGCGGAAAAAAACTAATGAACCTCAGCTTATTGCGGGAAGTGCGCTTGGGGTCGTATAAATTTAAAAAAGTACCCGTGCATGTTTTCTCCGACGACTTTAATGTAACTGCCTATCCGCAAATGGGGGGTATAATTGGAAACGATTTAATGCGTCGATTTAATATGATTGTAAATTATCCCGAAATGAGTATTCATATTAAGCCGAATAAGCATTTCAACGAGCCTTTTGATTATTCCTATACCGGACTGGCTTTTTATTTAGTAAATGGAGAAGTGAAGGTAGAAGACATCATGCAGGGGTCGCCGGCAGAAAAAGCTGGATTTATGCCGGGAGATATCATTTTTTCGGTGGATAAAACCATCGGCAAAGACATCAAAGCCTATCGGAATATCTTCCAAAACAGCCTGGGGCGTATTCCGGTAATGGTTATTCGGGAAGGGCACCCGGTTATATTAACGATGGATGTTGAAGATATTCGGAAACGTCGCCGGAATTAATTGGCGCAAATGAGCCCTAAACAAAGTAATTTGCGCCCGAAAGCGGCGAAACGCAAGTACACTCTATGATTGAATTTAATCGGTTTGTTTTAAGTAATGGGTTACGGGTGCTGGTGCATGAAGATCATACTACCCCAATGGCCGTGGTGAATGTTTTGTATGATGTGGGCGCCCGGGATGAACAACCCGATAAAACCGGCTTTGCTCATCTTTTCGAACACCTGATGTTTGGCGGCAGCGGCAATATCCCCGATTACGACGAGCCCCTGCAAAGAGCCGGCGGAGAAAATAATGCCTATACTACCAACGATCTAACCAACTATTATTGTCAGCTACCAGTAGAAAATATGGAAACAGCTTTCTGGCTCGAAAGTGATCGCATGCTTGGATTGGCTTTTTCTAAAAAGAGCCTAGAGGTACAACGCAAAGTTGTTTGTGAAGAATTTAAAGAACATTACTTGAATAAGCCCTACGGGGATATCTGGCACAAAATGCGGGAGCTATGTTATCAGGTACATCCCTATCGATGGATGACGATTGGGAAAGAGTTAAGTCATGTAGAGAAAGCGAACATAGAAGATGTAAAAGCCTTTTTTTATAAACATTATCGCCCTATCAATGCTATACTGGTAGTTGCCGGTGCAGTAAAAGTTGAGCAGGTGAAGCTACTGGCGGAAAAATGGTTCGGGGATATCCCATCCGGAGAACAATATGTGCGCGATCTACCTGCCGAACCTGCACAAACCGGTGCCCGGCACCTGGATATTTATGCCGATGTGCCTGCCAATGCCTTGATTATGGCCTGGCATATGGACGCCCGTCTCGAACCCGGATATTATGCAGCTGAATTGCTCACAGAAATTTTAGGCGATGGAGGCTCGTCTCGCTTATATCAGGCGCTGGTTAAAGAACGCAAAATTTTATCCGCTTTAGAAGTACATCATTTTGGCAGCAGCGATAAAGGTTTATTGGCCATTGAATCTAGGTTGGTAAATGGGGTAGACCATGCCACTGCACAGGCTGCTTTGGAGGAGGAGCTCGAAAAAATTACCCGGGAACCCGTATCAGCAACCGAATTGCAGAAAGTGAAAAACAAAACGGAGAGCATGATTGTGTTTGAAGATATGAGCTTGATGAACCGAGCCTCCAGTCTGGCGCATTACGAACTGCTGGGCGATGCTCATTTAATGAATACGGAACTGGAAAAATATCGATCGATAACTGCCGACGATTTGTTGCGCGAAAGCCAGAAAATTTTCCGCAAAGAAAACAGCAACACTTTGTATTACCATATACGCCCTACCCAACATGCTGAATAGAAAAAAGGCACCGGCCATCAAAGATGCCGTTAACATGTCGCTGCACTTGCCTCCTTATGTATCCTTTACCCTTAGCAATGGGGTGCCGGTATATACAGTGCAAGCAGGCTCTCAAGAAGTGTTGCAGGTAGAGTTGTTGTTTTTTGCCGGACTTTGGTACGAGCAGCAAGAATTGCTTTCGGCCACCACTAATTTTTTGTTGAAGAACGGAACAAAAACCAAAACAGCTTTTCAATTAAATGAGCAAGTAGAATATTATGGCGCCTATCTCAGTCGCGGCTGCTTTAATGATGTTTCCAATATCACCCTGCATTGTTTGAATAAACATCTGCCTCATTTATTACCCGTTGTGTCGGAGATATTAACGGAGAGTATTTTTCCGGAAGATGAACTGGTGATTTATAAAAACAATCAGCTACAGCGCCTCGATATCAATTTAAAGAAATGCGAATTTGTAGGCAATCGCCTGATAGATGAATATGTGTATGGTCGCAATCATCCTTATGGACGCTACTCAACTGCGGAAGCTTTTGAAAATATACAACGCGAGCAGTTGCTCGATTTTTATCAAAGCCATTACGTTAACGGAAACTGTATTATTTTGGTTTCCGGTAAACTGCCGACCGATTTGGAGCAACAGCTCAATCAAAGTTTAGGACATTTACCCTTGCGGGGAAATCGGCCAGATATAACTCCCATTGCAACATCCCCGCTGGTAGAAAAAAAACATCGGGTAAGTAACGACGAGCAGGGCATTCAGGGAGCTATCCGAATCGCACGACCGTTCCCAACGCGCCATCATCCCGACTTTCTGGGCATGCAGGTATTGAATAATGTGTTGGGAGGCTATTTCAGTTCGCGACTGATGAACAATATCCGGGAAGATAAGGGCTATACCTATGGCATCCATTCTTACATTCAAAGTCACTTGCACCATGCAAGCCTGCATATCAGCACCGAAGCCGGACGAGAAGTTTGTGAGTCTGCCATTGCGGAAATTTATAAGGAAATGAGTTTGCTCTGCAATGAGCCCGTAAGTGCAGAAGAGTTGGGCTTGGTGCGTAATTATATGATGGGTGGATTGTTAGGCGATTTAGATGGCCCTTTCCAGATCATGTCGCGCTGGAAAACCTATTTATTGAATAACCTACCTCCTGATTATTTTCAGCAGAGTCTGCAAACGATACGAAGCATTACACCTGCTCAACTGCAACAACTTGCTCAACAATATTTACAGCCCGACTCATTTTATGAGTTGGTGGTGGTGTAATATGTTTGGTGCATGCATATGAGACTTTTTTTAATCATTTATCACTAATTCTGCTTGGTTGAAAAAATGAATCGAGTGCATCCGTTTGATACAAAAAGTTATTACTGTAAATAAATGACTCCGTTAATTATCTTATATTTATAGCGGAAATCAAATAATATGCTTCGCTTTATCATCAAAACCTTATCTACCTCTGTGGCTGTGCTGGTCGCCGCCTATATTTTAAAAGGGGTGCATGTGCAAGATGTACAAACAGCTTTGTTGGTTGCGCTGGTATTGGGTTTGCTCAATAGTTTTATTCGTCCTTTATTGGTTATTCTAACCATTCCAATTACTATTATTACGCTGGGTTTATTTTTAATTGTAATCAACTACTTCATTATTCGCCTTACTACTCAGATAGTACCTGGATTCTCCGTAGATGGCTGGCTGCCTGCCCTGTTATTTTCATTATTGGTAAGCTTTGTTTCCTCAATTATTGAAGCCATTGCCGGCTCTTCCAGCGAAAAATAGCCGATTCCTCAACTTTTGTCACCTTTTTATTGGCCGCCAACCTCACAAAGTGCTGAATAATGCCTTTTTTGAGGCCCCAGCTCCTTCATTCATACCCGTTTTATTACCGCTTATCCCTTTTTTATTGGGGTGACAAAATCCTTAAATTTTCTTATAGTGTTGATTATCAATGTTAT
Organism: Bacteroidota bacterium; assembly: GCA_026391195.1. GTDB lineage: Bacteria > Bacteroidota > Bacteroidia > Chitinophagales > Chitinophagaceae > Sediminibacterium. The sequence goes on from JAPLEI010000044.1 coordinate 5,903, forward strand.
ATGACTTTATTTACTTCCTACCTTAGCCGATTACTAAATTAAAGAAGGTACTATGTGTTGCATAGTACTAAATATCCTTGTATCTTTGTCTTGTCAAAGCAAATGAATCAAAAACATTCAATCAATCACATTAAAAAATAAAAACCATGAAAACGAATCAAACCTCAGATCAATTATTCGGTAAAGAAAGCATTTCAACCGGAACAGCTTTATCAGTAGAAGCAGTAGCTGCTTCCCGTTCTGAAAGTATCCAACCCCAGGTATTTGGCATTGCCGATCTGTGGAAACTAGAGAGAAGCCGCAGAGCTCGCAGCACACGGAAGCACTTTGCCTTTTAATCCGATTAATCCGACCCCACAGATTACCCCGCTTTTCACTTTCATTAAAAAACAATTGTATGGACATTCAAAATACCCAGAGTCAAATGCGGAAAGGTGTATTGGAATTCTGCATTCTTTCCATCATCCGGCAGGGGGAAGTTTATCCAAGTGATTTGGTAGAAAAAATGAAGTCGGCCAACCTGCATATTTTGGAAGGCACTTTATATCCTCTCCTCACCCGCCTGAAAAATGCCGGTGTACTTACCTATCGATGGGTAGAAAGTAACAGTGGTCCGCCCCGTAAATATTTTGTAATGACGGATCAGGGCTTGCAATTTTACCACGAATTAGAACTTACCTGGAACGAATTGGCAGCAGCCGTATCCGCCCTAACCCAACCATCAACCTCCACCAATAATTCCTAATAAAGTATTCTCCTGCTATTAACCGGAGAAGCATATAAAAATAGCTATCATGAAAAAGGTAATCAACATTAATTTTCAGGGTCGGGTGATTCCCATTGAAGAGTCCGCTTTTGAGATGCTGAAAGTATATACCGACAGCTTGCGCCGCTGCTTTGCCAACGAAGAGGGCCGCGATGAAATTATCAATGATATTGAAAGCCGTATCGCCGAATTATTCGGAGAAGCGCTAAAAAAAGGCAGCGTATGTATCACCGACAGTCAGGTGAATACCATAATAGATAATATGGGCCGCCCCGAAGAACTGAACCAGGATGAACCTGGATTGAATACGGGGGCAACTTCTCAAAATCAGTCTGCAACCGCAGATAGCACCCAATCCATTCCCTCACACCGTGACAAATTATTCCGCGACAACAACGATAAAATGTTAGGCGGGGTTTGCGGAGGATTGGCTCATTACTTTAAGGTAGATCCTGCCATCATTCGCGTTGCCTTTGCACTGGCAACTATTGGATGGGGAAGTGGAGTTATATTGTATATATTATTGTGGATTATTTTGCCCGCCCGCACTGTAACAGGGGTTTCCTCTACCAAACGTCTGTTCAGAAACCCCGACGAAAAAGTAATTGCTGGGGTGGCCAGCGGAATCGCCAGCTATTTTGATATCGCCATTTGGATTCCCCGGTTAATTTTTGCAATGCCACTGGTAACAGGCATCCTCAGTTCATTTTTTAATAATTATTTCCATTGGTTTTATAACCACGAATCCTTCTCTAATATTGTATTCTCTTCCTTTGGTGGAACCCTGCTGGTAATTTATGCAGTATTATGGGCCATTATTCCTGAAGCAAAAACAGCCACTGAAAAACTGGAAATGCGCGGCGAAAAAGTAGACCTGAACAGCATTAAAAATACCATACAGGAAGATCTACAGGGATTTAAAGCCCGCGCAGAAAAGTGGGGGAAAGATGTTTCTGAAAAAGCACAACAAATGGGGGAAGACGTGAGCAAAACCGTAAAAGATACCTCTGCCCATGTTGTAAATGAAGCTCGTCCAATTGCTCAATCGGGTATCTCAAGATTGGCAACTGCCATCGGCATATTGTTCAAAGCATTCTTTATGTTTATTGGCGGTGTGATAGCCCTAGCCTTATTGGCAGCACTCGTAGGCATCCTGTTTGCAGGGGCTACGGTTTTCCCAATCAAAGATTTTTTATTGGATAGTTTTTCTCAACAAGTATTGGCCTGGTTATTCTTATTATTCTTTTTGGGGGTTCCGGTTATTGCACTTATTACCGGACTCATCCGCCGCCTCATGGGAGTAAAATCGGGCAATAAATACCTCGGATATACTTTTGCAGGATTGTGGGTGATTGGCCTGGCAAGTGGAATTATCTTAGTAGCGGGCATTGCCAAACATTTTGAAGTAAAAGCCCGTGAGAAACAGGAATACACCCTCCAACAGCCCAATGCTGGAAAGCTGCTGGTGAAGGTTGCTGATTCAGAAATAACTTCTACCGTAAGCATCAATAGCATTAAGGTTTCGGGTTTGTTAAGGGTAGATGGAGATAGCCTGCAACTCAGCAATATCCGTGTGCATATTGAAAAAAGTGCGGATTCATTATTTCATATGTCTGGCACACGCCTAAGTAATGGGAAAGACGGAGCAGAAGCCCGCACTAACTTAGTGAATATACAGTATGGCTTTACACAGCAGGATTCAGTGATTCAACTGAACCGTGGCTTGCACTTGCCTCCCAATGCAAAGTTTCGCAATCAGCAAATGGTTGTTACCATTCAGGTGCCTGTTGGTAAAAAAATACAAATCGACCGATCCGTAAGAAGCCGTTTCTTCTTTATCAATATTGCTGAAAATGAAGACGGGGATGATTGGTCTGATTTTGATTCGCAAAGTAATTGGAGAACTGGGGTTGAATATGAAATGACGCAAGAAGGCTTGAAAAGAACCGGCAATACAAGCAATCTGAAAAGTTGGGATGGTGATAAGGAAGAGGAAACCAGTCCCATGCAAGATTATCGAAAAAGCCGCCGACAATTAGAGAAAGAACTGGAAAAGAAGAACCACGAATTAGACGAAATCAAAAAAGAATTGGAAAAGCCGGCAGAGCCCAAAAAAGTGGCCCTTCAAACTGTGCCATCCGATAAAAAAGGCGTTTTTTACTGGTTACAATCTGCCAATAGCAGATCGGCAGTAATTAGAGAAGATAAAATTGCCGCTGCCGCGTATATTTTCTATCATAAACTGATTTGATGTGGGTTATTGTGGAAGGTTAGACTGTTCGCCTCTGGCGGACAGTCTTTTTTATTTTTACAACCCCCGGCTTCACCTATTTTTGCAACTCAAAAACTACCCGGATGAAAAATACCCCCTTTACACATTTACACATTGGCTTAGGCGCTAAAATGGCCGAATTTGCTGGCTATAACATGCCCATTAGTTACACCGGCATCAATGATGAACACCATGCGGTACGAAATCAAGTGGGTGTATTTGATGTGAGCCATATGGGTGAATTTATACTGAAAGGGGCGGATGCGCTGGATTTGATTCAACGCGTTACTTCTAATGATGCCGCCCGTTTGGTGGAAGGGCAGGCCCAATACAGCTGTTTTACCAACGAGCAGGGAGGAATTGTAGATGATTTAATTGTGTATTGCTTAACCCCCAATCAATCGTACATGCTGGTGGTGAATGCTTCTAACATAGAAAAAGACTGGAATTGGGTGAGTAAGCACAATACCAAAGGGGTTGAAATGCACAACATCAGCGAGAAAACCTGTTTGCTGGCTATTCAGGGTCCGGAAGCCAATAAAATTGTACAGCAGCTGACCGATACGGACATTATGAATTTGAAGTACTACACTTTTGTACGCGGAAAAGTAGCCGGCGTAGAAAATGTAATTATCAGTGCTACCGGATACACCGGAGCCGGCGGCGTAGAAATTTATTTCGAAGATCAGGGCGATGCGGCCGTTATCATTTGGCATGCATTGATGGAGGCAGGAAAATCGAACGGAATTAAACCTATTGGCTTAGGCGCCAGGGATACCCTACGATTAGAGATGGGCTATTGTTTATATGGCAACGACATCAACGATACCACTACGCCGCTGGAAGCGGGCTTGGGATGGATTACCAAATTTACCAAACCATTTACTGCCCACGAAATACTGGCAGCTCAAAAAGCCGCCGGGATTACCAAAAAGTTGGTAGGATTTGAAATGATTGACCGGGGTATTCCGCGTCATGATTATGAAATACTGGATGCTTCCGGTGAAAAAATTGGTGTTGTAACCAGTGGTACCCAATCTCCCACGCTAGGAAAGGCTATTGGCATGGGCTATGTGGCCAGCTCCCATGCATCGGAGGGAACGGAGATTTTTATTTCCATTCGGCAAACCCCTATAAAAGCGCGGGTAGTAAAGCCTCCTTTTCATTAATCAGCCTGCTTATCGGATAAGTGCCGGATATTTTTCGGCCGACGGCTGTTTTTTTACAATCAGTACCCGCTCTTTATCGAGCAGTAAATAACCGTATTCGTAACAGAAATAGTACAATTGTCCATTTCGGTTGGTATAGGTATGGGTAAAGTACTGAAAACGAAATCCCATACTGAATAAGCGATATTGCGGTGCCCGGGCCATGAAGCGATGATTCAATAAAAGCCGCTCTAATATTTTTCTGTTTTTTCGTAAATTCTGGTTGATGTTGCGCACATATTCGTGGGTTTCGCAGTATTGTTGGTTATTGAAAACATTGCGACAATATTCGTCACAATACTTTTTATCTGCCCTGCCCCGAACCTCTCCTCCGCAGGCAGGGCATTTTTTTGTTGATTCCGACATGGGAAATATTCATTTGATGCGACTGCTAAAATAACCGTCGTTACAGGCTTCCCATACCGTATTTATACCTGTGATTTTCATCTTTTAGAACCAGTGCTTTCACCCAAAAAACGTTTTTAAGCGCTTATAAACGGATATAAGCGTTTATAATTCGCATATTGGTATCCGCCCGCTTCATATTTGTTGGGTAAATGCAGCCAATGCTGCAATCATTCATTAAACCTATTTATATGAATCAGGTAAAAAACAAAGTACAGTTGATTGGTCATCTGGGTCAGGATCCAGACATTAAAACCTTTGAAAACGACAAAAAAGTAGCCAATATGAGTTTGGCAACCAGCGAGCAGTACAAAAATGCGCAGGGGGAGAAAGTAACTGAAACGCAATGGCATTCGGTGGTGGCCTGGGGTAAATTGGCGGAGATAGCCGAGAAGTACCTGGTAAAAGGCACCGAAGTGGTGGTAGAGGGTAAATTGGTAAATAAAAACTATACCGACAAACAAGGGATCAAACGATATGTAACCGAAGTACAGGCCAACGAGTTGCTGATACTTACTAAAAACAAGTAAAAAAAGCCGTGAAGTGTCCGGAGCAAGCAAACAGCAACCGGATCGGGAAGGGTAGGGTAACCTGTTATGCTGTTAATCGGATGGTTAGTATCTTTGCTGCATGTTATCCCAACCTCCTGCCCTTCACACGGTTTTATCGCCCCGTTTGTTGGATTTGTACGATTTGAGCGGAACCATCGTAGTAATTATAGATGTATTCAGAGCTACTTCTACCATTGCCACCGCCTTGCACAATGGTGCCAGCCGTGTGATACCGGTAGATTCGGTGGAGCAATGTATTCGTATTGGCAACGATACGGGTGGCATAACTGCTGGGGAGCGGGATGGAAAAGTAATCCCTGGATTGTCGTATGGCAATTCTCCAGCTGAATATCCGCGTTCGTTTATTGAAAACAAAACCCTGGTATTAACCACCACCAACGGAACCCGGTTGTTGCACAAAGCTTTGCAAAACGGGGCTGCGGATGTAATCACAGGGTCATTCCCTAATCTATCCGCTGTTTGCGACTATCTGCTGCAGCAAAAAATGCCGGTAGTACTGGGTTGTTCGGCCTGGAAAGACCGCGTTAATATTGAAGATGCCCTGTTTGCCGGAGCCGTTATCAGCCAGATAAAAGAACATTTTACCATCCACTGCGACAGCAGCTTGATGGCCGAAAATTTATATACCCAGCACCGCAATCAGTTGCCCAATTTTATTCGGTTAACTACCCACTGGCACCGACTCGCCGCATATGGGTTGGAAAAAGATTTATTGTATTGTGTAACCCCCGATGTTGCCAATGTATTACCCCGATATATCAATGGGGACTTGCTGGTAAGCGAATAGGCAACTATTATAACCTTTAGTTCTTATCGAGAGGGAATTTCAGCCCTTACTGCCGTTACTGCTGCCAATCGTAAGCTAATAAGTTGTTTTTTGTTTTGGAGCGCTCGTTTAAAAACGAACCCCCTAATCGGTTCATCTGAAGTGGCCGATAGGGGTTTTCCACAACTTGTTAATGTTCCGGTTAATTATACCCGAAATGAACAGTTTGGATTGGGAAAGCCCCCTGCTTTTCGTTACTTTTGCGACTTGCCCTTTTTTGAAAAAACAGGCAGGGGCCTGTTTTACGGGATAGAGCGAAATGAAAGGATTTTATGGCGTTACCCTATCTGATTAAGCATATACACAACAACGGAACCGATGAAGTGATTCGCAGAGGAAAGCGAATACATAGTATGGGAAATGTTGAGCTGGTTGAATTCGACGAACTGATGGGTAATATAGTAATGCGGGTAAAAGATGACGGATACGCAACTTACTATAAGATTCATATCAATCGATATAAGGATCCCAAAACTATCAACCTAAGGTGCACTTGCCCTTATAACTTATCTGAAATTTGCCGACACAAAGCCGGGGCACTTTTTCAATTGCAAGATCTGCTGGATAAAAATATGCTCGGCAACAAAGAGCTGGAGTACGATCAACGACATACAGTTGTTAAGATGAAGCAGCTGGAGCTGAAATTGATTCGCATGCTTTCTTCCCGGGATAATTTTGAAGCTGCAGAAAATTTTTTACGCAGCAGTCGTGCCCCAATATTAGAAGCAAAAGATGAGTGTGTAATTGCATCGGTTGACTGGGAGGGAAAAACTTTTCGGGTAATTATCCGGAAAAACGAGGAACGGAATTTTGACACCAGTTGCCAATGTGAATCGGAAAAAGAACATCCTTTATGCATTCATAAAGACATTGTTTTTTTACAACTCTTGCGCAATTTTGGGGCAGGATATTTTGATACCATCCGAAATCTTGATAAAGAAAAAAATAAATTGTTATCACTCTACGGATACTCGCTGAGCGATGACTTAGCCGGGAAATTCGAATTTACGTATACCGATGGTAAGCCGTATTTGCGGGTGCTGGATACTTCTATAAAACGCGTAGCCCAGGTTATGCCGGCAGCATCGGTGCAGGAAAGCAGGTCGCTGCCAGCTGCGGAGGCCGAGCGCTGGGAACAAGCAGCCACGCAGCCAACAACTGTTTCGGCTCAGCAGCTGGGTGTAGTATTGGCAATGGAAGGAGAGCCTTACCAGCCCTTACAATTTATAGCTATTCAGGGAGAGCCGGATGAAACTCAAACCAAGTACATATCAAAAGTTACCCGGCTGGATATCAGCAAATACATTAACCAAGATGTTTTTAGCGATGATGATAAAGCTACCTTGGAATTGCTGAGAAAACTACAGCCTTCGGAAGTAAGCAAATTCTTAGATAAGAATTCCCCTTTTTCAGGCATCTGGGAAAATATTATTCATCAACATGAAGATGGATTACCAGATGAAACCAAAAGTTTGGTGATAGAATATCTGTTCCCCCGCATTCGGAAGCTTTTCGGACAGATGAATCAAAGTGCCTTCTTTTTTTACCTCACCAAGGGCAAAACTTTTACTACTGCTCAGTTGAAAAAGGCCGAACCTATTGACGAGCCCCTCGTACCTGAATTTATGGTTAACTATACCAACGGTCAGTATGAAGTTAGCTGCAGCGTGGTAACGCCGGAAGGGGTATTTAGCATTGCAGACAATGCTTTAGACACCCCGCTCTTATTTGCCAGGGAAAATCGGTTTTATCAATGGCAGAAAAAAGAAGACATCCTGCATCTGATTAAATTTTTGCCTTCTGGAACAGTGGTAATACCTGCTGCCAGTTGGTCGGATGCATTAAAAGATTTTGTTTTACCCCTCTCGAGAGAATACCGTGTGCAGTTTAATAATGTGCTGAAAGAGGAAGTGAAAGATGAGAAGCCGGAGATGAAGGTATTGTTGCGGGAAAGAAACGACAACCTCTTATTTGTTCCGGTATTCAGTTATCGGGGGCACGAGGTTAAAGCAGGCGATAAGCCCCAGGTGTATATACCCGCGGCAGACCGATTATTAATCATCAAAAGAAATCTACCGGCTGAGGAAGCCCTTTTGGCCAAATTACGCTCGCTGCATTCCGGATTTGCAGAAGTGGACGGAGGAATTCTGGCACTAAAAGGCGCCGAAGTGCTCAAGAATAATTGGTTTTTCTTGTTTGTGGATGCCGTTAAGGAACAGCATATTCCGGTATATGGATTTGAGGCCCTGAAAAATTTTCGATTCAATACCGCAAAGCCTTCAACCAAAATTCATATCAGCAGCAATACCGATTGGTTTGATGCAAAAGTGGAAATCAGTTTTGGGAATCAGAAAATAACGGTAGATGATGTAAAAAAAGCCCTGGCAAATAAACAGCAGTTTGTTCAATTGCAGGATGGTTCGCTCGGGATTTTGCCCGAAGAATGGTTAAAAAAATATGCGTTGCTGTTCCGAGTAGGAGATGGGAAAGCCGGTAACATGAAGTTGAGCAAGTATCATTTTAGTGTGATTGAAGAACTCTATCTGCAGCGCGATGAAGAAGAATTGTTTTTTCAACTAGAAGAAAAATATGAACGACTGCGGGAGAATCATTCTATCAAACCCATTCCCGCTCCGGCGCACTTAAAAGAGATATTACGGCCCTATCAGGAAAGTGGCTTCCAGTGGTTAAACTATTTGCGCGAAGTTAAGTGGGGCGGTATATTGGCCGATGATATGGGATTGGGAAAAACACTACAGGCCCTCAGTTTCTTACACCAACTAAAACAAGAGAACGGCACTTTAAAAGCTATGGTGGTTTGTCCCACTACCCTCTTATTCAACTGGCAAAATGAAATCACCAAGTTTACGCCTGGATTAACTTTTTATATTCACCACGGCGGTACCCGAAACCGGGATAGTTTGGTGAATGATAAAATTGATGTAATTATCACAACCTATGGAACCCTGCGCAGCGATATTCGTCAGCTGGTGGAAATTGCGTTCGATTATGTGATATTGGATGAAAGTCAGGCAATTAAAAATCCTTCCAGTAAAGTTACCCGTGCAGCTGGATTGCTCAAAGCTACCAACCGATTGTGCTTGAGCGGAACGCCCCTTCAGAATAATACATTCGACATTTACGCACAAATGAATTTTCTGAATCCCGGGATGTTGGGTTCGATTGAATTTTTTAAGCAGGAGTTTTCCGTGCCTATCGATAAGTTTGGCGAAAAAGAGCAGAAAGACCATCTCAGGAAACTCTTATATCCCTTCATCCTTCGCCGTACCAAAGAGCAGGTGGCCCGTGATTTGCCAGAAAAGCAAGAGATGGTATTGTTTTGTGAAATGGGAGATGAGCAGCGTAAAATTTATGATGCCTATCGAAATGATTACCGCGACAAAATTTTAGGGGTAGTGGAAGAACAAGGTATTCAAAAATCTCAGCTTACCATTTTACAGGGACTGATGAAGCTGCGCCAGATATGTGATAGTCCGGCCATTGTGAAAGAAGAAGAACGGTTTCCCAATGTTTCGGTTAAGCTGGAAGAAATTGGCAGAGAAATCACAGAAAATATCAGCAACCACAAGGCCCTGATTTTTTCTCAGTTTTTGGGAATGCTGGCATTGATTAAAGAAAAGATGAAGGAACTGGGAGTAGTGTATGAATATTTCGACGGCAGCAGTTCTGTACAGGAAAGGGAAAGAGCTATCCGCCGATTTCAGGAAGACGATGAATGTAGGGTATTTTTGATTTCCTTAAAGGCAGGGGGTGTAGGGTTAAATCTTACCGCTGCCGATTATGTATATATTGTTGACCCTTGGTGGAACCCCGCTGTAGAGCAACAGGCCATTGATAGAACCCATCGGATTGGGCAAACCAAAAATATTTTCGCTTACCGCATGATTTGTACCGATACGGTAGAGGATAAGATATTAAAACTGCAGGAACGCAAGCGCAATCTGGCACGCGACCTGATTACAGACGATGAAGGTTTTGTGAAAAGCCTTACCCGCGAAGATGTGGAGTACCTGTTCAGCTAATTGCCTACTTATCTTTCTTTAATTCAGCAGCCGCTAACATAGCAGTAGGATTCTTCATGAATTCAGCCTTACACTCCGAAGAACAAAATCCCAGTACGTACTTATTGTAATGTGCTGTGTCGGATACGCCCGCAGAAACGGGCATGCCACAGGAAGGGTCTTTTTGGTTGCTCAGCATATCTACACTATAAGCAGAAGCCGTGGAGGTTCCCTTCATAGTGGTGTCTTTTTCCGGAGGAGTAGATACTGAGGGGGTAGATTCACATCCGGCGTTGAGTAACATTCCTCCGAAAATCAATACCATCATACAAAATCGACCAATTGCAAAGAAATGTTTCATGGGGTACAAATTGAGTGTTTTATCGGGTAACCCTATACAAGCAGTACCCGTTGCTCTCTAAAGGTATTTACATTTTCTGTTTTGACAGGGTATTTGCTATTTTTTTATCGGTCGTTCCCCCGATTTTATACCCTATTTGCCTATTTTTTCTTTCTTTCACCGATTACAGGAAGGCCATCACCAACTATCCGGTTAGTTTTCCGTTAATAAGTTAATATTTAATAATACTCTTAGTCTATAGTACTTTTGTATTCGGCTTATATTTAATATTATGAAAAAATTACTTTTGTTGTTGATTATCTGCAATTTGGCTCAATTTGTCCAGGCACAAACCGTGGGTACTGTTAGGGGTCGGTTGTTGGATACCCTGAACAAACAAAGTCTGAAAGATGCAAGCGTTACAATTTTAGATGCCAGGGATTCTACCCTGGAAGTGTTTGGACTGGCTGCAGCAGACGGAAGTTTTAGTATTACCAATATTACCCTGGGTCAGATGTTGTTACAAGTAAAGTTTCAGGGGTATGAGCCAATTGAAAGAAAGCTGAATTTTACCAAAGAAAATTCGACCCTAAATCTTGGAAATATTTACTTGAAAGTGGCTGCTAAAACCTTGAACGAGGTAACGGTTACTGCTTCTCCGGTTCAAATGAAAAAGGATACCGTTGAGTTTTCGGCAGGTGCGTTTAAAACTAAGCCCAATGCCGTTGCGGAAGATTTGCTGAAAAAGATTCCAGGAATGGAAGTAGGGAAAGATGGCACCATAAAATCGCAGGGGGAAACCGTACAGCGGGTTTTGGTGAACGGAAAACGTTTTTTTGGCGATGACCCCAAAATGGCAACGCGCAATCTTCCTCCCGATGTAATTGATAAGATTCAAGTATTCGATGATCAGAGCGATCAGGCCAAGTTTACAGGGTTTGATGATGGAAACCGGGTAAAAACAATCAATATCACTACCAAAAAAGATATGCGCAAAGGTGCTTTTGGTAGGGCAGTGGCTGGAATAGGTTCGGATGGGCGATACGATGAAAGCTTAAACCTGAGTTTAGTAAAAGGCGACCGTCAGGTTACATTGCTAGGACAAGCCAATAACATCAACAAACAGAACTTCAACCAAATGAACATGAGCGGTGGTCGCGGCGGCGGTTTTGGCGGCGGCGGTGGAATGACGGTTACCGTGGGTGGAGGCGGTGGTTCCGGCGGAGGGAGTGGCATTACGAGTATCATGGCAGGCGGTATCAATTATCGCGATGCCTGGAGCCCAAAAGTAGATGCGTATGGAAGTTATTTTTACAATGCTCCCAAAACCTTTCTCGATCAGAATAGCAATTCACAGAATATAATAAATGCCGATTCTTCCGTTTACAATAATTCATCTTCTACTTCGGATACCCGAAACGAGAACCATCGGTTTACTTTTAACCTCGAAGACCGGATTGATTCGAACAATAGCTTCATCTTTAGACCCAATCTGGCTTTTCAAAATACGAGTCCAAACTCCGTTTCCTACAATGAAACTACAGCTGGTTCTAAAGGGGTTTTGATTAATAAATCTCAAACCAAAACTTCTAGCTATAATAGTGGGTATAATATTAACGGTACAAGTCTTAGCCTGCGTCACCGGTTTGCCAAAAAAGGGAGAACACTTTCTTTAGAAGTGGGATTTTCGGCTAGTGAGAACAAAGGAGATGGATACAATTATTCGGTGAACTCTTATTATAAGCCATCTTTCCGGGCTGATACAATCAACCAATATTATCGCGATACTTCCAAAACCCTGTCTGTAAATCCCTCTATTTCATTTACCGAGCCTATTGGCAAAAAGGGAAATCAGATGATTGAATTTCGATATACCTATGCCTATAATAATACTTCTTCCCAAAACAGAACCTATAACTTTATCAATGGTACTGGAAAGTATTCTCAGTTCGACAGTTTGTTCAGCAACTCGTACGATTATACTTCAACTGCCAATACGGCCAATCTGAGTTACCGAATACAAAAAGCAAAATATAACCTGAACTTTGGAAGTGGATTACAGTTTATGGATATCAATAGTTTAAACACCACTAAAAATGTATTGGTGGCCAGAAGCTTTGTAAACCTTACCCCGCAGGCTAACTTCACGTATAATTTTACCAAAACTTCCAATTTGCGGATGTATTACAACGGAAGAACCGGACAACCCTCTACTACTCAGTTACAACCCGTAGTAACTACTTCCGACTCGATTAATTTTCAGGTGGGTAATCCCGATCTTCGACCTCAGTTTACCAATAGCATGCGTATTTTGTATGCAAGCTTTGATCCATTTACCCAACGCATTATTTTTGCTACCATCAATGCAACCATTACCAATAATGATATTCAAAGCTCTGTAACCACTTTGCCTACCGGTGGCCGAAAAACAACTTATGTGAATCTGAATGGTTCGTATAATCTTTCCGGATACTTCAATTACGGATTCCCTATTAAAAAGCCGAAGTCGAATCTGAATTTACAAACAAATATTAATTACAATCAAACGCAGTCGCTGTTGAATGGTATCAGCAACTACACCCGCAGTACAGTATTGGGGCAAACGGTAAAGTGGACGACCAACCTGAAGAAGAATTTCGATATGAATTTGAGTACTTCTTATACTTTTAATCCCGTTCGCAATACTTTATCACCCAATCAAAACACCAATTTTACCACCTGGAGTATGGCAGCTGATTTTACTTTGTATTCCGACAAGGGCTGGATAATTGCGAGTGATTTTGACCTGACCAAGTATGGCAATCGGCCACCGGGGTACAATACTTCCGTGTTCTTGATAACCCCGTCTATTGCTAAACAATTTCTTAAAAATAAAGCCGGAGAGTTGCGGTTAAGTTGTTTTGATGTACTGAAACAAAACGTAGCCATCAGCAGTTCGGCCAGTGCCAACCAAATCATTAATACCCGAACCAACAACCTTACGCAGTACTTTATGTTAACCTTTACGTATAACTTACGCAGTTTTGCCGGGCAACAACAAATGCAGCGTGGAAATATGCGAGGCATGATGCCACCAGGGGCGGATGGAATGCGGTATCAAATGAATGGCGGCAGCATGATGGGCGGTGGCGGAAATAACCGCGGCCGAGGCGGACTGTAATTTTCCGCAACCAATGAAAGAGGGAACCTGGCCTGTGCATGCATTCGGAAATTTCGATTGCAAATGGGGCATTTGAAAAAATATTGCCCGAATTCATATTTCTGTTTTACTTTTACTAACTCTAATAACTCAATCTATTCACAAACAGTGAACGCTGCATTGACACATACTACGCTTTTAACCCCGGTAAGCTTTTCGGCTACCTTGCCACCGGCTTCTACGCTCCCTCGACCTCGACGCGGATGCTGATAGGACGAGCAACTGGCACTTGCCCCTATCAGTGAACATACTCCCGGAATAAAATCATGCCGCTTTGGCGTTTGTTTATTTTTACTCAATCAAAGATTGTATAAGTTGGAAACTAACATCATAATTCGGGTGGCGAGCAGCTCCGATGTACCTTATGCTACCACCATTACCCAGGAAATGGAATCTTCTGCAAAAGCCCGTGGAACTGGTATTGCGAAGAGAAGTGCTGAGTATGTAGCCAAAAAAATGGAGGAAGGCAAAGCCGTAATTGCTGTATTGCCCGATGGCACCTGGGTAGGCTTTTGTTATATTGAAGCCTGGGGACATAATTCGTTCGTGGCCAATAGTGGATTAATAGTGGCTCCTGCATTTCGGAAAACAGGTGTAGCCAAACAAATTAAGCAAACCATATTCGCCCTCTCTCGAAAGAAATATCCCGAAGCAAAAATATTTGGACTAACAACCGGGTTGGCTGTAATGAAAATAAACAGCGATCTGGGATATGAGCCGGTAACTTATAGTGAACTTACCGACGACGAAGAATTTTGGGCTGGATGTAAAAGCTGTGTGAATTATGATATTCTCGTAAGTAAAGAGCGCAAAAATTGCATGTGCACTGCCATGTTATACGATCCGAAAGATCATTACGAACCCGAAGAAACCTCAAAGGAATTTTCGAGCAATTCTAAGCTTTGGGAGCGATTCATGAAAATCAAGCAAAGTCGGCTGCTGTCTATTTTTCGTAAAAAAGATCCCAATCAACCCATCACCGGGAGCCCCACCAAAACCTTGCTGTTATTTTTCACGAAAATACTGGGAAACTAATCAGTGGGTCATCCCTAAATAATAAAAAAATATAGTTATGAATTTTTCGGGTTTTCAACAAGATATCGCCCCCATTGCACCTGGCACAAAAGTGGTGATTGGGTTTAGTGGTGGACTCGATACTACTTTTTGTGTAAAATACCTGACCGATGAAAAAGGATTGGAAGTGCACAGTGTTGTGGTAAATACGGGTGGTTTTAGTGAAGAGGAAGTAAGCCAGATTGAACAACATGCCCGTAATCTGGGAGTTAGCTCACATACAACGGTAGATGCAGTAGAATCTTATTACGACCGAATTATCCGTTTTTTGATTTACGGAAATGTGTTAAAAAATAATACCTATCCCCTAAGTGTTAGTGCCGAGCGGCTCAGTCAGGCTTTGCATATTGCCGATCACGCAAAAAAAATGAATGCTGCAGCAATTGTACACGGAAGTACCGGAGCCGGTAACGACCAGGTACGTTTTGATATGGTGTTTCAGATTCTGCTGCCAGGTATACAAATTATTACTCCCATTAGAGATATGCAATTGAGCAGGGAAACCGAAATTGAATACCTGAAAGCTAAGGGGGTAGCCATGAATTTTGAAAAAGCTGCTTACTCTATCAATAAGGGATTGTGGGGCACCAGCGTTGGTGGCAAAGAAACCTTGCAAAGCAAGGGCCTGATTCCGGAGGCCGCCTGGCCTACTCAAGTAACGGAAACCACACCCCGGGAAGTGATGCTAAGTTTTACAAAAGGCGAACTTACTGCAATCGACCAGCAAACCTTTGCTCATCCGGCGCGCGCAATTCAATATTTGCAATCGCTGGCGGCTCCCTTTGGTATCGGTAGAGATATACATGTGGGAGATACGATTATTGGAATTAAAGGTCGTGTTGGCTTTGAAGCTGCTGCTCCCATGGTTATACTAAAAGCGCACCATGCTTTAGAAAAACATGTGCTTACCAAATGGCAACTCAGCTGGAAAGACCAACTGGCGCAGTTTTACGGAAACTGGCTGCATGAAGGTCAGGTGCTGGATCCGGTGATGCGAGATATAGAAGCCTATCTGCTGCAATCGCAACAGCAGGTAACCGGAAAGGTATTTGTTCAGCTTCAGCCCTACCATTTTCAAATTATAGGAATTGAATCGCCCAACGATCTCATGAATAGCCGATTTGGTAAATATGGTGAAATGAACACGGGATGGACTGGCAACGATGTTAGGGGATTCACCAAAATTTTCGGCAATCAAACCGCTATCTATCATAATATTCATGCCAACGATTCGTCGGAATCATAACCGGCAAATCGTTACCAGAAAATAACTATATGCAAACAACAGCTGCTTCCGCAAAAACCTTTCATGCCGGCATCGTGGGTGGGGCCGGTTATACCGGGGGAGAATTGATTCGGCTTCTGTTAAACCACCCTGTTGCATCCCTTCGGTTTGTGCATAGCAATAGTCAGGCAAACAAACCACTTTCATCGGTTCATACTGATCTTGTTGGTGAAACAGAAATGCTTTTTACCGGAGACCTTACTACAAATATTGATGTATTGTTTCTTTGTTTAAGTCATGGAGAAGCGCGTCAATTTTTAACCACCCATGCCATTCCAGAAAATATAGCCATCATCGATCTGTCGCAAGATTTTCGTTGGCAGGCTTCCAATCAACATGAGAGCAGAAATTTTGTGTATGGCCTACCCGAATTGAATCGCGAAGCCATTCTCAGTGCCCGCAATATTGCCAATCCCGGATGTTTTGCAACTGCTATTCAATTAGGGCTGCTGCCATTGGCTAAAGCCGGTATATTAAGTGATGTGTACACAACCGGTATTACCGGCTCTACCGGTGCTGGTCAGTCGCTTAGCAATACAACTCATTTTAGTTGGCGCGCGAATAATATACAGGCCTACAAAACCTTGCAACATCAACACCTGCAAGAGATACAAGAAAGCCTAAAACAATTGCAGGGAAATGATGGAATGTTTGTACATTTTGTTCCCTGGAGAGGCGATTTTACCCGGGGAATTTATTGCACTTCTATATTGGATATGGGATTGCCATTAGAGGAAGTAAAACAAGTATACCGCGAATTTTATCACGCACATCCCTTTACCCATTTCTGCGAACAACCCATTCACCTGAAGCAAGCAGTGAATACCAATAAATGCTTGGTGCAGATAGAAAAGCAAGGAAATAAAATGGCCGTTCATACGGCGATTGATAATTTATTAAAGGGAGCTTCCGGTCAAGCTTTGCAGAATATGAATCTGTTATTGGGATTAGATGAAACACTGGGGCTGCACTTAAAGGCAGCTGCATTTTAAATTTTGTAACTCGAACGCATGAAATTATTTGATGTATATCCACTTCAGCCAGTAACCATCACCAAAGCATCCGGATCGTATGTTTGGAATGATGCAGGGGTTAGGTATCTAGACATGTATGGTGGCCATGCCGTAATCAGCATCGGCCATACACATCCGCATTGGGTAAAAAGAATAGAACACCAGTTAGAAACAATGGCCTTTTATTCTAATTCGGTTCATCTGCCCATTCAGGAAGAACTAGCCGATAAACTTACCCGATTAAGTGGCAAAGACAATTATCAGGTTTTCCTTTGCAATAGTGGAGCAGAAGCCAACGAGAATGCATTGAAGCTGGCTTCTTTTCATAATGGTCGTAAAAAGATCATCGCATTTCATAAATCTTTTCATGGTCGAACTTCTTTGGCTGTTGCGGCAACCGACAATCCTTCCATCATTGCTCCGGTAAACGAGACCGATGCGGTAATTTTTCTTCCCCTGAATGATGAGCAGGCTTTGGCCGATTGTTTTCAGCAAAACGGGGATGCTATCTCATCAGTAATTATAGAAGGAATTCAGGGAGTGGGTGGTATTCGCGTTGCTAACAATGAATTTTTACAATTGATACGCCGTTATTGCGATCAGTATGGAGCGGTAATGATTGCAGATAGTGTTCAGTGTGGATATGGAAGAAGTGGCCGGTTTTTTGCACACGATTATGCTGGAATTGATGCGGATATTTATACTATGGCCAAGGGAATGGGCAATGGATTTCCCGTAGGAGGCTTGCTGATTGCTCCGCATATCCGGCCCAAACATGGGATGCTGGGTACCACTTTTGGAGGCAACCCACTTGCTTGTGCAGCTGCACTGGGTGTTTTAGAAGTGATGGAAAGTGAATCCCTGATACCCCATGCCCTCGAACTGGGCAATTACCTGATGGAACAATTACGAAAAATTCCTCAGTTGATGAATATCAGGGGCAGAGGCTTGATGATTGGATTTGATATGCCTCCAGAGTTGGGAACGATTAAAAACAGATTACTGAGCGAGTATCATATTTTTACCGGAGAAGCCAAGCCCGCCGTAATTCGTTTGCTTCCCGCCCTCACGCTTTCGCAAGCACAGGCCGACGATTTTTTACAGTCGCTTCAGCAAGCAATACAAACCCATCCTATCACTACATCCTAACCTATTGATCAATGGCTATGCATAATTTTATTTCCGTAGATGACGTATCCGATATCCCGGCACTGATTCAGCAGGCATTATTGTATAAAAATCAACCATTGCTTAATCAGCAGTTGGGTGCCGGAAAAAGAATTGGATTGTTATTCTTAAATCCAAGTTTACGAACCCGTCTCAGCACACAAATTGCTGCCCGTAATTTGGGAATGGAAGCGATTGTATTTAATGTAGACAAAGAAGGATGGGCGCTGGAATTTGAAGAAGGAGCCATCATGAGCGGCTCAACAGTTGAGCATATTAAAGATGCAGGGCCTGTATTAGGACAATACTTCGATATTCTCTGTATTAGAACTTTTCCTTCATTGATGAATAAGGAAGATGATTACAGTGAAATGTTTATTCGTCAATTTGTAAAATATGCTGGCGTGCCGGTGATAAGTTTAGAAAGCGCCACTTTACATCCCCTACAATCATTTGCCGATTTGATTACTATAACCGAAACCATGCAGCAGCAAGCTTGGCCAGCTACCCGAAAACCGAAAGTGGTATTAACCTGGGCACCTCATATCAAGCCACTACCTCAATGTGTAGCCAATAGTTTTGCGCAGTGGGTAAATGCTTGGGGAAAGGCGGAGTTTGTGATTACCCATCCCGAAGAGTATGAACTTGATACCCGTTTCACCCAAGGGGCAACCATTACCCACAATCAGGAGGATGCTTTACGGGATGCGGATTTTGTATATGTAAAAAATTGGAGTACCTATACCGATTATGGAAAAATGTATGAAAATGATCCAGGTTGGATGTTAACAGAAGAAAAACTTTCCGTTACCCGAAATGCAGGTGTTATGCATTGTTTGCCTGTTAGAAGAAATATAGAATTGAGTGATGAGGTATTAGATGGAGCCCATAGTTTGGTTACCCAGCAGGCCGGCAATCGGGTATGGGCAGCACAGGCGGTATTGGCTGAAATACTTAAGCAGCAATAATTAATATGCAGGAAACGGTTACCATAATAAAAATTGGGGGGCAGATTCTAGACAACGAATCAAAACTTGCCCTGTTTCTCGAGCAGTTTGTTCAATTGCCCGGCAAAAAAATATTGGTACACGGAGGTGGTAAACTGGCCACCACTCTGGCAGAAAAAATGGGTGTTCAGCAGCAAATGGTAGATGGCAGGCGCATAACCGATAGCGAAACTTTGCGAATAGTAACCATGGTGTATGCCGGATATATCAATAAAAATCTGGTGGCTTCCCTAAATGCGCAGGGATGTTCGAGCATCGGATTGTGCGGGGCAGATGGATCTTTAATTATCGCACATAAACGGCAGCATCCTACGATTGATTTTGGATGGGTGGGGGATATCGATTCGGTAAATGGTCAATTGTTATCGAGCTTGCTTTTACAAGCACTAACACCGGTAATTGCACCTATTACGGCAGATACAACCGGACAATTACTAAATACGAATGCCGATACCGTTGCTGCATCTCTTGCAACTGCGCTAAGCGCAAACTATTCGGTTCAATTGGTATATGCTTTCGAGAGAAGTGGCGTATTGCGCAACTTGGAGGATGCCGATTCGGTTATTCCGCATATTCATTTTGCCATGTATCAGCAATTATTGCAAGAAAAAATCATTGCCGACGGAATGATTCCTAAATTAGAGAATGCATTTGCTACCCTTGCCGGGGGCGCACACAAAATAATGATCGGTAACGCCCTCCAGTTATCGGATTTGCTGCAGGGGCATGCTGGCACAACCTTAACCTATGAATAACAACAGCCCACATATAGTAACAGCCGAGGCAGTTCAGTTATTGCAATCCCTCATTCGGATTCCTTCCTTTAGCAGGCAGGAGGGAGAAACAGCCCGACTATTAGAAAATTTTTTACAAGAAAAGGGAATTAAAGCCAACAGGCACCTGAATAATGTATGGGCCGTAAACCAATATTTTACACCAGGCCTTCCAACCCTTTTATTGAATTCTCATCACGACACTGTTAAGCCCAATAAAGCCTATACCCGAGAACCATTTGACGGGGTAATTGAAGAAGGAAAATTATTTGGTTTGGGCAGTAATGATGCAGGGGGCGCCTTGGTGGCGCTCTTATTTACCTTTTTACATTTTTATGCGCAACCCAATCTGCCCTATAACCTGGTTTTTGCGGCAACAGCCGAGGAAGAAATTTCCGGGCCGCAAGGCATAGAAGCGCTGCTTCCTCTTCTGCCTCCCATCGACTGCGGAATAGTGGGCGAACCTACTTTATTGAACCTCGCCATTGCAGAGCGCGGCTTATTGGTGCTGGATGTAACTGTTCTGGGTACCGCAGGCCATGCTGCCAGAGAAGAAGGAGAAAATGCTTTGTACAAAGCCTTACCGGATATCGAGTGGTTTAGGAACTATCGATTTGAGAAACAATCTGATTTGTTGGGTCCGGTTAAAATGTCGGTTACCGTTATTGAAACTGAAAATAAAGCGCATAATGTAGTTCCCCCGGTTTGTCATTTTGTAGTGGATGTTCGGGTAAACGAGTGTTATACTTTTGAAGAAGTGATTGCTGTAATCGAAAAGCATGTTCAAGGCAAGGTACAACCCCGCTCTTTAAGGATGCGGTCATCTTCCATTCCACTCGAGCATCCCCTGGTAAAAGCTGGATTGGATTTGCAACGCACCACCTATGGTTCACCTACTACTTCTGATAAAGCTTTGATGCCTTTCCCCACCTTGAAAATGGGGCCTGGTGATTCGGCAAGAAGTCACTCCGCCGATGAATTTATTTATGTACACGAACTGGAAGAAGGGATCCGGCTGTATAAAGAACTATTAAATTTGGTGTTATGAAATTATGGAGCAAGGGAACAACCCAAACAGCCGGTGCGATAGAGCGGTTTACAGTAGGGCAAGACCGCGAAATGGATCAGCTGCTCGCTCCCTATGATATATTGGGGTCACTGGCACATTGCAAGATGTTAGCAGCAGTAAAATTACTTACACAAACAGAATGTGATCAGTTGGTAAATGAGCTCCGTGCCTTGTACAATCAATCTATTACGCAAGGGATATCCATTCCTCCCCAGGCAGAAGATATCCATTCTTACATAGAGGCATTGCTTACCGAAAAGTTAGGGGATACTGGCAAAAAAATTCATGCCGCGCGCAGCAGAAACGATCAGGTGCTGGTTGATATTAAACTGTATTTGCGACATGAAATCGAATCGCTGGTAGATGCAGTGCAGCCTTTCTTTAGTTTATTAATTCAGCAAAGTGAACGGTTTAAACATCACTTACTTCCCGGATATACTCATTTACAATTGGCTATGCCCTCTTCTTTTGGACTTTGGATGGGTGCCTACGCAGAAAGTATGGTAGATGATGTAATCACCCTGCAATCGGCCTATCGGGTGGTAAATAAAAACCCACTGGGTTCTGCTGCGGGATATGGTTCTTCCTTTCCGATTAACCGCACCCTCACTACGGAACTATTGGGATTTGAAGCATTAAATTATAATGTAGTGTATGCGCAAATGGGGCGGGGCAAGGCAGAGCGCATCACCGCAGCCGCTATGGCCAATCTGGCAGATACCCTGGCTAAAATGAGCATGGATGCTTGTTTGTATCTGAATCAGCATTTTAATTTCATCAGCTTCCCTGCGGAATTTACTACCGGATCGAGCATCATGCCGCATAAAAAAAATCCGGATGTTTTTGAACTGATACGGGCAAAGTGCAATCAACTTCGCGCGCTGCCCAATGAAATATTAATGGTAACCACTAACCTGCCTTCGGGATATCATCGGGATTTGCAGATACTGAAGGAACATATGTTCCCAGCCTTTCAAACCCTAAAGGATTGTTTGGAAATGATGCACCTGATGATTTCGCAGATTACCGTTCGCGAAAATATCTTAACCGATGAAAAATTTGCCTATCTGTTTAGTGTGGAGGAAGTAAATAAACTGGTATTACAGGGTGTTCCTTTTCGGGATGCGTATGTGCAAGTAGGTAAGTCTATTGAAGCAGGTACTTTCAGTTATCAAACCGAACTCCATCATACCCATGAAGGGTCTATTGGCAATCTTTGTAACCCGCAAATAACTTCTCTGATGCAGGAGGCGGTATCCGGGTTTCAGTTTACCCGGGTTCAACAGGCAATTGCCTCCCTGTTAGCCGATTAACACAAAACTGTTTCTATTTCTTTCAAATGTTGTTTCTTTGACTTTTAAAATTCTCGTGCATGAAAAAAATGCTGTTTGTTGTATGTCTGATTGCAGGTATGCAATCTGTTATGAGTCAGGCAAAAAAGCCTGTTACTCCTGTTACTAAAGTTCCTGCTGCTAAGCCGGTTCAGCCGGTTAGTGCCCTTAAAACCATGTCGGATAGTGTTAGCTATTCGCTCGGGGTAAAAATTGCCCAAAGCTTAAAAACCCAGGGCTTTGATGATCTCAATTTTGCTATGGTGCAAAAGGCATTTACCGATATTAAAAATGGTGCCAAACCTATAATGAATGATGAGGCCATTAATAAATGTTTGGGTCAATATCAGGAAAAGAAAAATGCCGAAAAATCCCTTTCTACTAAAAAAGAAGGACTGGCTTTTTTAGCTGCCAATGGTAAAAGACCAGGCGTGGTAACCACACCCAGTGGCTTACAATATGAAGTGCTTAGGGCAGGTACCGATGCTACCAAGCCTACCCTAGATAGTAAAGTTCGTTGTCATTACCATGGAACGCTTATTAATGGACAAGTTTTTGACAGTTCGGTAGACAGAGGTGAGCCCATTACTTTTCCGCTGAATGGCGTTATACGTGGCTGGCAGGAAGGACTGCAACTGATGACCGTTGGAAGTAAATGGAAACTCTTTATCCCATCCGACCTTGCCTATGGAGATGGCGGTACGGGCGGACCAATTGGGCCGGGTGCAACCCTGATTTTTGAAGTTGAATTATTGGGAATAGAAAAATAATAGGATAATTTTTCAGCAACATTTCTCTTCTTGATTTAAAAGCATAGTGGTATGAATGAGTCGTTTGTAAATCGTATTGAAAAGGAACTGGATGAAATTCGCAGCGCTGGATTATTCAAGCAGGAGCGCATCATTGCCAGTGAACAAGGTGCAGAGATATTGGTGAACGGAAAAAAAGTGTTGAATTTTTGTGCCAATAATTATTTAGGGTTATCATCGCATCCCCGGGTAATTGAAGCGGCACACCGGGCAATTGATACCAGGGGCTATGGCATGAGTAGTGTGCGTTTTATTTGTGGCACCCAGGATATACACAAGGAACTGGAAGAGAAGCTTTCCCGATTTTTAGGAACGGACGACACCATATTGTATGCAGCAGCTTTTGATGCAAACGGAGGAGTTTTTGAACCCCTATTTCAAGAGCAGGATGCCATTATAAGCGATGCCTTGAATCATGCTTCTATCATTGATGGGGTAAGACTGTGTAAAGCACAGCGTTTCCGGTACGAGCATAACAATATGGCCGATTTAGAACTGAAATTGCAGGAAGCTGCCGGTTGCAGAAGCAGGGTGATTGTTACCGACGGTTCGTTTAGTATGGATGGTACCATTGCACAACTGGATAAAATTTGCGACCTCGCCGATCAGTATGATGCGATTGTGATGACGGATGAATGTCATTCTTCTGGATTTATTGGTAAAACCGGAAGAGGAACCCATGAATACAGAAATGTGATGGGGCGGGTAGATATTATTACGGGTACCCTTGGGAAAGCACTTGGCGGCGCCAGTGGCGGATTTACCTCGGGCCGCAAAGCGATCATCGAAATGTTGCGTCAGCGAAGCAGGCCCTACTTGTTTTCCAATACCCTGGCACCCAGTATTGTGGGAGGTTCTATTGCCGTGCTGGATATGTTAACCGAAACCACCGAGTTACGGGATGCCCTGGAAGCCAACACCCAATATTTCAGGGAGCAGATGACGGGAGCCGGTTTTGATATCAAGCCCGGCGATCACCCAATTGTGCCCATTATGTTATACGATGCCGTACTTTCTCAAAAATTTGCAGCCGCGCTTTTAGAGGAAGGGGTATATGTGATTGGCTTCTTTTTTCCGGTAGTTGCCAAGGGGCAGGCCAGAATTCGGGTACAAATAAGTGCGGCACATACCCGGGAGCAGTTAGATACCACCATTGCCGCTTTTAAAAAAGTGGGTAGCCAACTGGGGGTAATACAATAGCCGACTGAGAATGCGGCAATTCCTTTTTTAGCCTGTACCTTTGCGCAAAACATAGCGGAATGCGCATGAAGATTTCTTTCGGTCGGTTTATTTCTCCTGTATGGCTGATTGCTCTAATAGCGGGCACGCAAGCTTGCTCTCCCAATAATGTAACCATAGACGATTCGCTGGAAGCTTATTTTGATAGTGCGGGAGTAGTTGGCACTTATGGCATGTTTCATAATGGCCCTGGCACTTTTACGCTTTGTAATGTTAAGCGATACCGCGACTCGGCTTTTACCCCGTATCATTCATTTGAGCCCATTCTTCAACTGGTTGGGTTAGAAACCGGCGTAATAGCCAATGAAAAAGGGGTAGTAATAACTGATTCAGCCAATAACCGAGGCGTTGCTGCCGATAGTGCCTTGCAGCATTCGGTTGGGGAATTTTATACTACGGTTGCCCACTCCATAGGAATTATCCGATTACAGGCTGCCCTTGATACCCTTCAATATGGATCTAAGAAAATAGTAGGCCGGGTAGAAGATTGCTGGCAGCAAGCCGGTTTTACCATTTCCCCCGACGAACAACTTGGGTTGATAAAAAGATTGTATTTCAACCAACTTCCCTTTCAGAAAAGAAGTCAGGAAATAGTGAAAAGGCTATTAATCAAGGAAAGCAATGCCAGCTATCAACTTGCTTATCATAGTTCCCAAACGCTCCTTGCCGGAGGTGGTGAAATGGATTGGCTCGTTGGATGGGTGGAAGAAAACAAGCATCCTTATTTTTTTGTATTGAATACATCCCGGGCAGCCGGCACTCCCGCTGCTACTACTGCGCCAATAGATTTGTTGAAAAAAATACTCCTGCAACAGGGATTTTTGATGGGGAAAAGGTAGTGGAAATACCGGCCTCAACAGAACTAAAGCGCGTTGAGAATGTTAATGAAAAATAATCGCTGATATGCAACTCTATTGTAATAGCGTAACCCAGGCAACCCGGCTAAAAACCCGGGAGGTTTCTATTGGAGGCCTGCTGCTGGGTAATGGCCATCCGGTTAGGGTACAAACCATGACCACCACCGATACCCTCAACACCCTTGCCACCGTTGAGCAAACCATACGCTGTATTGAAGCGGGCGCAGAGCTGGTGCGCATTACGGCCCCCAGTAAAAAAGAGGCAGAAAATCTGCTCCATATAAAAAATGAGCTTCACAAGCGCGGCTATTCCACTCCTTTGGTGGCCGATATTCATTTTACACCTAATGCGGCTGAAATTGCTGCACGCATTGTTGAAAAAGTGCGTGTGAACCCGGGTAATTATGTAGACAAGAAAAAGTTTGAACAAATTGATTACACCGATGCCGAATACCTAGAAGAAATAGAACGCATTCGCGAGCGATTTACCCCCCTGGTAAAAATTTGTAAAGAATATGGCACTGCTATGCGCATTGGCACTAATCATGGTTCACTGAGCGATCGAATCATGAGCCGATACGGAGATACGGCAATGGGAATGGTAGAAAGTGCGATGGAGTTTTTACGGATTGCCCGTGATGAAAATTATCATCAGATTATTCTCAGTATGAAATCCAGTAATCCTCAGGTGATGGTGCAGGCATACCGATTATTGATTCAGCAAATGCAAGCATCTTTTGGGGAATGTTATCCGCTGCACCTGGGGGTAACGGAAGCGGGTGATGGAGAAGATGGAAGAATAAAAAGTGCTGCCGGTATTGGTACCTTACTCGAAGATGGCATTGGAGATACCATTCGGGTGAGTCTTACGGAAGACCCTGAATTTGAAATTCCGGTTTGTAGAGATCTGGTAAAAAGATACACGCATACTTCAACTGCTTCTTCTAGTATACCCCCGATTGAGCGCATTCCCTATGATCCATTTTCGTACAGCCGCCGGAAAACTTTTGCGGTGGGAAATATCGGACATCAGCAGGTACCAGTGGTGATAGCCGACCTAAGTAAGTTGGCAACCATTCAGCCATCCGATTTGCAGCAGGTGGGATATACGTATGATGCAGCAACCGACAAATGGAATATCAGTGATACGGCAGCCGATTATATTTTTACGGCACATACCCTCCTGTCTTTTGAGCTACCGGGCACTTTGCGGGTTTTAGTGTATCCTGCCGCTTGGGAGCAAGTTCAGCAACATCCTTCCTATGTTCCCTTATTCAGCGTAAGCGGTTACTTGTTGGCCACCCATAATAGTAGTTATATGAATGTGGTAACGGTTGACTGTTTTAGTGATGCAACTGATATAAATGATTTTACCGGACTAGACGAAATAGCAAATGATCCGGCTGTTGTGTTGGCCTTAAGCAGTCGCTCCCAACAAGCGATGCCAGCCGTAAGAAGAATGTTTATGGAACTGATGAACCGGAAAATCATGAATCCGGTTATTTTGGTTACCGACAGTAATTATGTAAGCAGTGATGAGCATCTGATACATTATGCAACTGAATGTGGCGCATTATTGCTGGATGGAATGGGAGATGGCATTTGCCTGGGTATGACGGCCGATAGTTATCGGAAGATGCAGGAAACGCAGGTTACTACCAGCGGACGCAATTATCTTACCAATGCCGGAGCAGAACAGTTTATGAATGCGACTGCCTTTGGAATTTTGCAGGCTAGTCGCACACGAATTTCTAAAACCGAATACATCAGTTGCCCCAGTTGCGGAAGAACTTTGTTCGACCTGCAAGAAACCACAGCCCGCATTAGAAAAGTTACCCATCATTTAAAAGGGGTTAAGATTGCCATTATGGGATGCATTGTGAATGGTCCCGGAGAAATGGCCGATGCCGATTTTGGCTATGTGGGTAGTGGACCCGGAAAGATTACGCTTTACAAAGGGAGAGATATAATGAAGCGCAATATCGACAGTGATATTGCGGTAGAAGAACTGATTAACTTATTAAAAGAAAACGGAGCCTGGATTGAACCTCTTGGTGTTTAATGGCGGAATCATATAGGCTTCGGATGGATTGATATCATGCACAATACCACCACAACGGATTTTCTGGTGATTGGTTCGGGAATTGCCGGACTCACTTTTGCGATTAAAACGGCTAAGCGATTTCCCGATAAAACCATTACGGTTATTACCAAAACGCAGGCCGATGAAACCAATACCAAGTATGCACAGGGAGGAATTGCGGGAGTTTGGGATGAAAATACCGACAGCTTTGGGAAACACATAGAAGATACCCTGATTGCCGGAGATGGATTGTGTAATCCTGCAATCGTTAATCTGGTAGTTCATGAGGGGCCTGAAAGAATTCGCGAGATCATCGATTACGGTGCTGACTTTGATAAGAACGAACAAGGTGATTATAGTTTGGGCAAAGAAGGGGGCCATAGTGCCAACCGAATTTTACATCATAAAGATGTAACTGGCAAAGAAATGGAACGGGCATTGTTGCAGGAAATGGCCAGCTTACAAAACATTCAATTATTGCACCATTGTTTTGTGGTAGATATCATTACCCAGCATCACCTGGGATTTCTGGTTACTAAATCTACCAACAACATTACCTGTTATGGGGTATATGTGTTGAACCTACATACGGGAGAAACAGAGAAAATCGTTTCGCGCATCACTTTGATGGCCAGCGGGGGGTGCGGACAAGTATACCGAACTACCACCAACCCTCAAATTGCTACTGGCGACGGAATAGCCATGGTTTATAGGGCGAAGGGGAAAATTGAAAATATGGAGTTTATTCAATTTCATCCCACGGCTTTGTTTGAGCCGGGCGTATCTCCCTCTTTTTTAATTACGGAAGCAGTGCGGGGCGATGGGGGCATTTTGCGCAATAAAAACGGGGAAGCTTTTATGCATCGATATGATGAGCGAAAAGATCTGGCACCCCGCGATATTGTTGCCCGCGCTATCGACAATGAAATGAAACAATGGGGAACAGAGCATGTATACTTAGATTGCCGGCATATGGATGCCGATAAATTTTTGCATCATTTTCCCAACATCCATGCCAAGTGTTTGAGTTTGGGAATAGATGTGATGCAGCAAATGATTCCTGTGGCGCCGGCTGCGCATTATAGTTGTGGCGGTATAAAAACCGACGAGTGGGGATGCACCTCTTTGATTAATTTGTATGCTTGCGGCGAATGTGCCAGCACCGGCTTGCATGGAGCCAATCGCCTGGCAAGTAATAGTTTACTAGAAGCAATGGTATTTGCACACCGGGCATTTGAGCACAGTTCCTCAATAATTAATGAAGTAGCCATTCAGGAAGCAATTCCTCAATGGGATGCAAAGGGCACAACCGATCCCAGAGAAATGATTCTGATAACCCAGAGCAAAAAAGAGCTGCAGCAAATCATGAGCGATTATGTGGGTATTGTGCGAACCGACGAAAGATTAGAGAGGGCTATGAAAAGGCTGGATTTGTTATATGAGGAAACGGAAGCGCTGTATCGAACCACCAAATTGTCGCCACAACTATGTGAGCTGCGTAATCTGTTAACAGCAGGATACCTGATTGTGAAAGGGGCGCAGTTTAGAAAAGAAAGTCGTGGATTGCATTACAATACCGATCATCAGCAAAAAAGCCCATTGCTTCAAAATATCATTCTGTAGTGCAGCCGGCAATCCGGCGCTGCATAATTTGTATCTTTGCAAATTGCCACTATAAACCATGTAGATGTATTACTTCTATTACGGACTTTTGTATTTTTTATCTTTATTGCCCAACCGATTGCTGTATTGGATAGGAGATGGCTTTTATGTGTTAGTATACTATGTAATTGGGTATAGAAAAAAAGTTGTGTTGAGCAATTTACTAATTGCCTTTCCAGAAAAAACCCAGGCCGAGCGTGTTCGGATTGCCAAGGATTTTTATCATCAGTTTGTGAATACGATGATGGAAACCATCCAACTGATTGCTATGAGCGACGAGGCTTTTGATAAGCGGGTAACTTCTAATGCCGAAGTGCTGAATCAGTATATAGATGCTGGAAAAAATGTTCAATTACATACTGCGCATTTTTTTAACTGGGAGATGATTAACCTCGGTGTTGCCCGAAAAAGTTTATTTCCATTTGTGGGCGTATATATGTCGTTCACCAACCGCTCGTTCGACCGGATTATGTTTACCATGCGGAAACGCTTTAATACCATACTTATACCGGCCGCTGATTTTAAAGACCGCTTTCATGAGTATGTAAAAGGGAAATATGTGTTGGGTTTGGTAGCCGATCAAAATCCGGCAAGGATTGATAAAGCGTATTGGCTTTCATTTTTTAATAAAGTAACCGCTTTTACTTCGGGGCCTGAGCGGGGTGCTCGTACCAATGATACGGTGGTAATATTTATCAGTGTACAGCAACCTAAAAGAGGGCACTATTATTTACACTACGAGTTGATTACAGAAAATCCGCGGGAATTACCTGAGGGGGAGCTTACTAAAATATATGTGACCAAATTGGAGCAGGCTATACGAAATAATCCTTCTAATTATTTATGGAGCCATCGGAGATGGAAATGGGAGTATAATGCTAACGATGCGAGTCAGCAGCTGATTCAGTAAAAAAATGTTGGGTTAGTTTAAAACGGCAGGCTCTTTTACAATAGTAAACCGCTCTGAAAGTTCTTTGATGGCATTCCATCCTCCTACCACATTTCGCACATTATGAAACCCTTCCCGTTTGATGAGGGAGGCGGCTATTACACTTCGGTAACCCCCGGCACAATGAACATAAATGTTCTGTGTTTCATCTAGGTCGCACATGGCGGCGGGGTCTTTTAGAATGTCGAGTGGCAGATTGAGGGCATTTTTCAGGTGGCCGCCGGCATATTCGGTTTCCTTTCTTACATCTGCAATCAGCAAGTGCTCATCGAAGGGAATATCCATGGCCAGTTCATCCGCTTCAACTTCTACAATCAAATCAAATGGCTCATTGGCTGATTGCCAGGCGGGGAATCCTCCATCTAGATAGCCGATCATTTTATCAAATCCAACTCTGGCAAGCCGAATGATGGTTTCTTTTTCCTTTCCCGGTTCCGTAACCAATAATATCGGTTTTTGAAAAGACAATAAACTGCCTGCCCATTCTGCGAATCGACCATCCAGACCAATACTAATTGAGCCGGGTACAAAGCCCTGTGGAAATTCGGAGGAGTTGCGGGTATCTAGTACAATTTCGGATTCATCGGCCATCGCTTGTTTAAAGGCAGTTACGGATAATGCATGCATTCCAGTGGCCAATACTTGATCTAGACTATCATATCCCTGCTTATTGATCATTACATTGATAGGGAAATATTGCGGAGGAGCAGTTATACCTTCGGTTACGGCTTTAATAAAATCTTCCCGGCTGGTTGCTTGCAGAGCGTAGTTGGTTTTTTTCTGTTCGCCAATGGTACTGAATGATTCGGGCCCCAGATTTTTGCCACAACTGCTTCCGGCACCATGGGCTGGATAAACAAGTACCTCATCTGCCAGCGGTATTATTTTCTTTTGCAAGCTATCGTATAACATCCCTGCCAAATCATCCATGCTAATTTCATTCTCTTTCTGCGCAAGATCAGGGCGGCCTACATCCCCCACAAACAGGGTGTCTCCGGTAAATACGGCATAATCTTTCCCCTGCTCATCTTTCAATAGAAAACAACAACTTTCGAGCGTATGCCCGGGGGTATGTAATACTTCAAGGGTAATGTTTCCGATAGCAAAAACCTCTCCGTCTTTAGCGATATGAACCGGATAGGTAGTGGCCGGGGGTGGGCCATATACAATAGTGGCTCCGGTGGCAGCAGCTAAATCTAAATGTCCACTTACAAAGTCGGCATGGAAATGCGTTTCAAAAATATACCGGATAGTAGCTTTTCTCTCACGTGCCAATTCCAAGTAGGCTTCTATGTCTCTCAACGGATCAATTACAACTGCTTCCCCATTACTTTCTATAAAATAGGCAGATTCACTTAAGCAGCCTGTATATAATTGGCGAACGAACATATGGGTTCAATTGGGGTGGGCAAAACAATACTTATCTTAACTATTAGATAGCTAAGTTTCACCACAAAGGTACTAAAAAGTATTAGCCTACAAGGGATTCCACAAACCGAACTACTTCAGCCAGGCGCTGATAGTTTACAGAGTAGTAAATGAACTTTCCGTCACGCGTGGTGCTAACAATACCGGCTCTTCTTAAAATCGCCAAGTGCTGGGAAGCCACCGACTGTTCGAGCCTGAGTTTCACATAAATTTCGGTAACAGTCATTTTTTGACTCTCGTCCAGCAACTTAATGATTTGCTGACGCAATTTGTGGTTAATGGAACGAAGGATTAGGGCAGCTTTTTTTGTATGAACAAAATCTACCTTAACGGGAACATTACCATTTAACAGTTCAACGGATTGTAATGATTGGCTCATAACAATAATTTAAAGTTTTGAGGGGGGTAAAAACTTTTTAGCCCCCAAAGTTACGCAATTTTTATTAGTTTTTATCATATAGATAAAAGAATTAAATGTTAGCCCCGTGCTGTTTAACTAAAGATGTGTTGTGAAAATCTTTAATATATATGGGTTCCGAATAGGCTATATCCGTACTATAACCGGTTATAAAGGTTTTATAGGCCAAAAAAGAAAGATCTTCCAGCAAATAGATGCATTCCGGAAAGCAAAAAGTGCCTTCGGGAAGCAATGAAATTAGTTTGGCTGACCCATTTCCAGAATATATTATATTTTTTCTTTCTGTGAATATTTTGCCTTCGGGATCATTCAAAATTAGTGCCTGAGGGGGAATTGTCGGTTGTAGGTTGGCGTTATATAATGCAGTAAAAACCTCCATCCTACGGGCATCAATCATGGGGCAAAACAGGGTTTCCGGGGTTATCTCATTGCCAAGTGATTTCCAGTTTCGTATACTAGCTGCCGCCATTATCTGAAGGGTATTTAAAGTGTACAGGGGGATCTGTAAAGCGAAGCAGATGCCTTTGGCGGAGGACAAGCCTACTCGAAGGCCGGTATAACTTCCCGGACCATTCACTACTACTACCCCCTCCAGTTGTGCAAGTTGGATGCTGGTTTCAACGCATAGGGCTTCAATAGCAGGCTGAACAAAAGTTGCGTGCTGCCGCGAGTCGCTGTTTTCCCGAAAAGCGAGCACCTGATCTTTAGTAAGCAAAGCTACCCGGGCAATATCGGTAGCTGTATCAACAAGAAGCAATAGCGACATAGGAGGTTAAGTTGATAGTGGTCAAAATTAGGTTGGCAAGTTCAAAGAAAAGTAGTCAATTTGTTTTTCAATTCATAAATATGTCTAAAGAAGTTATCGTTACCACCTCCGCCCCTGCTCCAATCGGACCTTACAATCAGGCTATTAAGGCCAACGGATTTGTTTTTGTAAGCGGGCAAGTTGCTATTATTCCTGCTACCGGAGAGATAGTTACCTCCGGCATTGAGCCCGAAACCCATCAGGTGATGAACAATATTTTGGCCATATTACAAACCGCCGGCATTGGGTTTGAGCACATCGTAAAAACCACTATTTTTTTAAGTGATATGTCGTTGTTTGGTCAGGTAAATGAAGTGTATGGTTCTTATTTTACCGGCAACTACCCCGCCCGTGAAACCGTTGCGGTAAAGGGCTTGCCCAAGGGAGTAAACGTGGAAATCAGTGTAACTGCTCTGCAAAATTTATAATACGCTCACCTGGTATCGGGTGGTAAAGCTTTTGGGAGTATGGGGCGGTAGGTGAATCAACAATAATTGATTGTTGAAGTTATCTGGCGCTCCGCTCAAATTTTCTAGGGCTATACTATTTCTATTATCGGGAATAAAAACCTGTAAAACTGGAAAAGAAGTATCGGGTAAAATATTGAGCGAAATGGCCGAATTGCTCAGCGTGCACACTCTATCGGTTTCGGTATCCTCCCACACAAATCCATTATCCAGTTGAATTCCCTGTAAGGAGCATCCATTTACAAAGCGTGTGTCTTGCAAATACCTGCCAGTTGGTAATAAATCTGCATCATATTCCATAATA
>JAPLEI010000044.1:39275-51504 GCA_026391195.1 Bacteroidota bacterium
TAATACGGCTGGTAGAAAATTGTAAATTCCATTCATCTGCCTTTCCCCCTAATGTAAAATAAGGATGCCATCCTTCTGCAAACGGAATGGGGGTTGGGTTTTCGTGCCAAACAGAAGTGGTTACCGAAAGTTCGGCACCTTTTCTCAGGCACCAAATAATTTTCGTGTGGTAGGGAAAGGGATAACCCGGATCGGTTCCCGGGTAATAGCTGCTTAATTCAACCCGGGCCTCCTGTTCATCTGTAACCGACTCAGTTACTTCAAATGCTGCATCATATTGCAAACCATGAATGGCATGCTCCCCTATGTATTTTTTTTCAATTTGGTAAGCTATACCGTTCCATTCATACCTGCCTTTTTTCAACCGGCATACGAAAGGGCTTAACCGCACACTCTGAAACCCTTCGGCACACCTGGCTTGTGCGTCAGCAATTCCGGAATATCCCTCCACTATATTAAATGGTTTTCCCTGCACCGGAATTTCGAACCGGTTCAGCAAGCCCCCAAATGAATAGATTTCTGCACGAACCCCCTCGGCGGCGTTTAGCAGTGAAATGATGGCGAAATTATTTTCATGGCGAATTTGAATGGCGTAGTGCATAGCGTATATTGATGATGAAAATAAGTAAAATACCCGCAGTTATATACCAAATTACAAAAAACTAACAAACGTTAATATCCTTGCAGGAATTCATTAATTTTGTTGCTCAACCAGAAATGTATGCCCTATATGCCGGTTAATCCAGTGCGCATGGTTACTTCTACCAGTTTGTTTGATGGCCATGATGCTTCTATTAACATCATGCGGCGCATTTTGCAATCTAAGGGGGTAGAAATTATACACTTGGGCCATAACCGAAGTGTTTTAGAAATTGTAGAATGTGCCATACAGGAGGATGTACAGGGGATTGCTATTACCAGCTACCAGGGGGGGCATTTAGAATTTTTTACCTACATGAAAGATTTGCTGGAAGCATCGGGATGTGGCCACATTAAAATTTTCGGCGGTGGCGGCGGCACCATTCTACCTTCTGAAATTGAAACCCTTCACCAATATGGTATTACCCGCATTTATAGTCCGGATGATGGCCGTCAAATGGGTTTAGAGGGCATGATTGAGGATGTGATTCAGCATTGTGATTTTCCTTTGCCATCGTTGCAAGATGCTCTTCCAGTATATAACAGTACACCCGAGCACATGCATTTATTGGGAAGGGCTATTACGTTGGTTGAAAATGGACAGCCACTAACGCATTCAACTCCATCGGACAAAAAAATTCCGGTAATTGGTATAACGGGCACTGGCGGTGCAGGAAAGAGTTCGGTTACGGATGAACTGGTGAGAAGATTTATACGGGAAGTGCCGGATAAAAAGCTGGCGATTATTTCAGTTGACCCTTCCCGTAAAAAAACTGGCGGTGCTTTATTGGGAGATCGAATTCGGATGAATGCGATTCACCACCCGAATGTTTTTATGCGAAGTATGGCTACCCGCAATAACCATCAGGCGCTTAGTTCTCATCTGCCGGATGCGGTAGCACTATGTAAGCAAGCAGCATTTGATTTGATTTTGGTTGAATCGGCCGGGGTAGGGCAAAGTGATGCCTCTATTGTAGAAGGCTGTGATGTGAGTGTATATGTGATGACGCCCGAATATGGAGCGGCTACCCAGTTAGAAAAAATCAACATGCTCGATTTTGCCGACCTGATAGCCATCAACAAATTTGATAAACCCGGCTCGGAAGATGCTTTGCGGGATGTGGGCCGTCAATACAAACGCAATCATCAAATTTGGGATGAAGATGCCGACCTACCTGTGGTGGGTACCATCGCTGCTCAGTTTAATGATGTGGGTGTGAATGAATTATTTTTCCGCCTACTACAAAAAGTTGAAGAGAAAACGGGTGTTCAATTTCATTCGGCTAACACGCATACAGCCCTTACTTTTTCTCAGGCTTCCCGTGTTCAGATTATTCCTGCCGGAAGGGTTCGATATTTATCGGAAATAACCGAAACCATTACTGCCTTCGATCAGTGGGTAGAAAAACAATCGGCGCTGGCTTCTCAATGGTATCAACTGGAAGGATCTATTAGGGCAGTAGCGGGTCAAGCGAATGCACAAAACATTACGCCCGCTTTGCAGGAATGTATGCAACAAGTAACCAAGCAGCTAGATACTGCCTCTATCGAACTTATTCGTAATTGGCCAAACAGGGTGCAGCAATATTCCGGCGAGCATTTATCCTATACGGTTCGCGGACAAGTGATTCGGCAACCCCTGCGTTTTACTACCTTAAGCGGAACTTCTTTTTCTCGGGTAGTTTTGCCTAAGCATACCGATTGGGGGGATATCTTACGTTGGCAATTACAAGAAAACCTACCCGGCTATTTTCCCTATACTGCAGGCGTTTTTGAATTGAAAAGAAAGGATGAAGATCCAACCCGCATGTTTGCAGGGGAAGGGCCTGCCGAGCGAACCAATAAAAGATTTCATTATTTGTCGCAAGATCAGCCAGCCATTCGTTTGTCTACTGCATTCGATAGTGTAACACTATATGGCGAAGACCCAGCATCTCGCCCCGATATTTACGGAAAAATTGGTAATAGCGGGGTTAGTATTGCTACGCTGGAAGATGCCAAAAAATTATACAGTGGTTTCGACCTATGTGATGCGAAAACTTCTGTAAGCATGACGATTAATGGCCCTGCACCGATTATACTGGCCTTTTTTCTGAATGCTGCCATTGATCAGCAATGTGAAAAATGGATTACGGAAAATAACCAATGGAAGCGCGTAATGGACTGGATGGAATTACATATTTCCGAAAGCGACAAGCCTGTTTATTCGGATACGATTCAACAAGGGATTTTGCCCGAAGGAAATACTGGTTTGGGGTTACAACTGTTGGGGGTAAGTGGCGACCGGGTATTGCCGGCAGAAATATATCAGCAAATAAAATCGTATGCACTTTCTCAGGTTCGGGGAACGGTACAGGCAGATATACTGAAGGAAGATCAGGCACAAAACACCTGTATTTTTTCTACCGAATTTGCCTTGCAGTTAATGGGGGATGTGCAGGTATATTTTACGGAACATCGGGTAAAAAACTTTTACAGTGTAAGCATCAGTGGATACCATATTGCCGAAGCAGGAGCCAACCCAATAACCCAACTGGCATTTACACTCGCCAATGGATTCACGTATGTTGAGTATTTTTTGAGTCGTGGTTTAACCATCGATGATTTTGCCGGCAACCTTTCTTTCTTTTTCAGCAATGGCATGGATCCCGAGTACAGTGTGATAGGGCGTGTAGCCCGCCGAATCTGGGCCAAAGCCATTCGGAATAAGTACAAAGGGAATAGCCGATCTCAAAAATTAAAATATCATATCCAAACCAGTGGCCGCAGCCTGCACGCACAGGAAATTGATTTCAATGATATTCGTACCACCCTGCAGGCCCTGTATGCGATTTATGATAATTGTAATAGTTTACACACCAATGCTTACGATGAGGCCATCACCACCCCAACCGAAGAAAGTGTTCGGAGGGCAATGGCAATTCAGCTGATCATCAACCGCGAATTAGGCACCGCTTTTACCGATAATTTTACACAGGGAAGTTTTGCCCTAGAAGCCCTTACCGACATTGTTGAGCAGGCTGTGTTAGCCGAATTCGACCGGATCTCTGAAAGGGGCGGTGTACTGGGTGCTATGGAAAGAATGTATCAACGCCATAAAATTCAGGAAGAAAGTATGTATTACGAAACCCGTAAACATTCTGGCGAACTTCCTATTGTTGGTGTAAATACTTTTTTAAGCAAAAAGGGGAGCCCTACCATTATTCCCTCCGAAGTAATTCGCAGCACGGCAGCTGAAAAGGAACAACAGATCAACAACCTGGCGTCTTTTCAAAAACGGCATGCCTCGGAAAGTATGGGAGCCTTAAAAAGATTACAGCAAGTGGCGCTGGAAAATGGCAATATTTTTGCCGAATTGATGGAGACAGTAAAAACCTGCTCCCTCGGTGAAATTACGGCAGCTTTGTATCAGGTGGGAGGTCAATATCGCAGAAATATGTAATCTGTTTGAGACAACTTGTATATGTTGCTTGCGAATTGAATACTTATTGATAATATTGTTTATGCAAAAGTTGATTGTAATCGTATTTGTACTCAGTTGTGTTAATCATTCTCTTTTTGCTCAGGCGGGCAAGAAGTACGATAGCACCATGAAATTGGGCAAGGTTGGCTATAAAGTGTATTGCAGCAATAAGGGAATGGATAAGAATAACTTAACTATTGGGCCAATTGGTTTTGAAAATACTGCCCGCGATGTAACATTTGAAGTAAAGGGTAGGGTGAATAAGGCCGAAGTAGACGACTTAAACCGCGATGGATTTCCAGACCTGCTCGTGTATGTAAGTATTCTGGGTGATAAGTCTAAATTGAATATTATAGGGGTAAGTTCGGATAACAATCAGGGCTTTCGGCCCATTTATTTCCCCGATATTTTAGACGATCCCAAAGTTAAAATTGGCTATAAGGGGAATGATGAATATTACTTAATGGAGGGTACGCTGGTAAGAAGGTTTCCCGTTTATAATTTAGAAGATACTGCCAATATTCGTCCAACTGGCATGTACCGGCAGGTAATGTATAAGGTAGTA
This sequence comes from Bacteroidota bacterium, assembly GCA_026391195.1. Classification (GTDB taxonomy): domain Bacteria; phylum Bacteroidota; class Bacteroidia; order Chitinophagales; family Chitinophagaceae; genus Sediminibacterium. The sequence continues at coordinate 43,943 of JAPLEI010000044.1, forward strand.
AGTGGCGACAGAGGCGAGCTTAAATTTAAAGTAGCCCGTAGTTACGATTTTGCTCGTCAGCAATAGCGGAGTTTAATAATCTAGAATTAACAGAGTTTGCAATATAGCGAAGGGATTTGTTGTAATTTCCGGTTTATAAACATGGGTGATGTATCAATTCTAATTTCTTAATTTTTCTTATTAATTATATCGTATGCAAAAGGCACTCTTCATTTTATCATTATGTGTTTTATCCCTTCATTCATTTGCGCAGGATAGTAATATCTCAGATACCAATGCTGTTACGCTACCCAATGGGTGGGGTTTATCTCCAGCGGGAAGAAGTTTGCCCCTGGGAGATTTGCCTTTGAATATGGTAGTTAGTCACTCTAAAAAAATAATGGCGGTAACTAATAACGGACAAAGCATTCAAAGTATTCAGTTGATGGATGTGGCCGGAGAGAAGGAATTAGACAGAGTTGTAGTAGGAAGAAGTTGGTATGGATTGGCATTCAGCGGCGATGATAAAGAATTATATGTAGGCGGCGGGCACGATAACTGGATTCTTATTTATGGTATAGACAGTAATCGTTTGCGAATAAAAGATACTATTGAATTGGGTAAAAAATGGCCCAATCGAATCGGACCTGCAGGTATGGCACTGGATGAAGTACGGCAAATTTTATATGTGGTAACCCGCGATGATAAAAGTTTATATACAATAGATCTGACTACTAAAAAAGTAACTGGCAAGTTTGTATTGGGGGGAGAAGCGTATACCTGTGTGTTATCATCTAATAAAGAAGAGTTATATATCAGTTGTTGGGGCTGCGATAAGGTATATGTTTTTAATACTTTAAAGAATAATGTAGAGGCAGAAATATCGGTGGGCGATAACCCCAATGAATTGTTGCTAACCAAAAAAGGCGATTACCTGATGGTTGCTAATTCGAACGACAATTCGGTTTCAGTTATACAGGTTGCTGAAAGAAAGGTAGTTGAAACCCTCAATGCTGCGCTATTTGCTGATGCGCCTAACGGGTCTACTACCAATGGTATGGCTTTGAGTAGCGATGAAAAAACTTTATACATTGCCAATGCGGATAATAATTGCCTCGCAGTTTTTGATGTGCGCAAAAAAGGGGAGAGTAAAAGCAAAGGCTTTATTCCGGTTGGCTGGTATCCAACAAAGGTTGCGGTGGTTGGCAAGAAAATTTTTGTGGCCAATGGCAAAGGTTTCCGCTCTATGGCGAATCCTTATGGCCCCAATCCTTTTGGTAATAAACAGATTGTTTTGCACCACGAGGGTGATCCCAATAAGACTCCAGGCTTGCAGTACATAGGTGGTTTATTTCAGGGAACGCTCAGCATCATCGATGCCCCTTCGTTAAAAACGATGGAAGCTTATACTGCTGCCGTGTATAGAAATACTCCTTATTCCAAAGTAAAAGAATTGTTGGTGGCCGGAGAGCCTGGAAATCCTATTCCGATGAAAGTAGGGGATGCGAGTCCGATCAAACATGTGTTTTACATCATTAAGGAAAACCGTACCTACGATCAGGTATTGGGAGATATAAAAGAAGGGAATGGAGATCCGCGACTGGTATTGTTTGGAGAAAATGTTACCCCTAATCAGCATGCTCTTACCAAAGAATTTGTGTTGCTGGATAATTTTTATGTGGATGGTGAAGTAAGTATGGATGGTCATAACTGGACGATGGGTGCTTATGCAACCGATTTTCTGGAAAAGAACTGGGTGAATAGTTATGGAGGCCGGGGTGGTTCTTATGATGGGGAAGGCAATAGGCCGGTTGCAAATAACAAAGGCGGATTTATCTGGGATCATTGTAAAAAAGCAGGTGTGAGTTTCAGAACCTATGGCGAATTTGCCGATAATAATAAGCCCAATATTCCGGTGTTAAAAGATCATATTTGTCCCTACTTCAGAGGCTACGACAATTCTTTTCCTGATACGACCCGGTTTCAGCAATGGAAAAGGGAGTTTGATTCTCTTTTGGCACAAAATGCTGTTCCGCAGTTCAACAGTGTTCGATTCGGCAATGATCATACGGAAGGATTGCGGAAAGGTAGACCCACTCCGTATGCACATGTAGCCGATAATGATTTGGCAGTTGGGTTGTTTGTAGAGTACCTGAGCAAAAGCAACATCTGGAAAGAGTCGGTGGTGTTTATTATTGAAGATGATGCACAAAATGGTGCCGACCATGTAGATGCGCATCGCAGCACTGCTTATGTGGCTGGCGGATTTGTGAAGCGTAATTTTGTTGACCATACTCCTTATTCTACCTCATCTATGTTGCGCACCATGGAATTGATACTAGGTATTCCCCCTATGTCGCAATACGATGCAGCTGCTACCCCTATGTGGCGTTGCTTTTCAACTCAGGCCAACCCCACTTCATTTACTGCTCGCCCTGCCATGGTAAATTTGAAGGAAGTAAATACTGCGATGAATGAGTGGCAGCGTTTATCTGATAAAATGGATTTTGTTAAGGAAGATGCTGTTCCAGATCTGGAATTTAATCGGGTATTGTGGCATGGTTTGAAAGGCGATAATATTCCCTTTCCCGGTCCTAAACGCGCTGCTTTTTATAAGCCGGTGAAAAAAGTAGATAAAGACGGCGATTAATCAGCGCTAATTATCTTCCCGAAACGATAACAATTTTGGTAGCGAGCTTGTCGGTATTTTCATCGTCTCTGATTAATACCAGGTAAACGCCGGAAGCAACTTTTTCGCCTTTATAATTAGTGCCATTCCAAACGGCTTGTCCACCCTGTGAACGGGTTTGATATACCAATGTGCCATTCAGTTCTGTAATTTTTACTATCGCATTTTCTTTCATTCCCCGAATGGCAATGGTTCCGCTATAGCCCGGTGGAACTGGATTGGGAAATACCAGTACCTGTTCCGTTGCGGCAGCAGGTTCTGTAGCGGTACCTCTATAACTGCAAATTCCCAAATCGGTAAGCACAAATACTTCCCCCGTTTCTGGTTGAATGCCTATTTGCAGCACATTATTAGACAAGAGTGGACTATTGCTTACCGTAAATTGTTGAAGAACCTGTTCGCCGGTTTCAGACAATAGCCATAAACCATTTTGAGTGCCAACCCATTTTCTGTTAGCCCCATCCACCGCCATGCACTGAACATATTCGTCTTTAAACAGGAAGCCAAAAAAATTACCCTGTTTAACTACCGGTAAGTAGGCGTTACAACCCGATGTGCTAAATACTTCGGAAGGGCAGCGAATGATGGCGATACCTTTGTCGGTTCCCACCCAAATAGAGCCTGTGCGGTCTTTTACAATACTTACCACATTGTTCGACGGCAGATTCCCCTGATTGCTTCCCGTTGAATATTTTTTCCATTGATCATCACTGGTAGTTTCAAGCTGAGCGTATTTGTAACAGATAAGTCCATTGTTTTTAGGACTCACCATCCATACCTGATCGTTATCATCGCATACCAATGCACCGGATGCCTGTTCGGTTAAGGGGAAGGGAACGCTGAATGCCTGCCATTTGCCATCTGTTTTTCGAACATGTAAATTTACCGGTGACCCGTAGTTGCTCACCCATAGCCGACCATTCGCATCAAATGCCAGTCCGGATACCCGATAACTTCCGGGGTCTCCAATCGTTTCTTGTAAACTGCTGTTACCTTTTTTGTAAAGGGTGAGTGCCCCGGTGTTGGGGAAGTGTACCAGTCCACCGCCAAAACTTCCTGCCCAAACACTTTGATCAGCGGGATCAATAGCTACAGTTATAAAATCTAATACAGAATCTAATGCAGGCGTATTAAAGTAACTGCGGGAGTTCCATTGATCTGAATAAAAATAAACACCATTCCGGTTGTATTGATAATTCCAGGCATTATTGATGCTTCCGGCCGCCAACACCATCTGTTTGCTGTTTCCTGCTATGGCGCCCGTGGCAATACCGGGTGGTCCATTCGGAATAAATCTTTCTAATCCATTATTAAATGCAGCTAATCCTCCAAACTGATCTGCCACCCAAAGGGTATTATCTACCAGGGTAGCATCTCTGGGAAAGGAAATTACGCCAGCCTGGCTGGTGGTTTTTTCAATTACTCCGTTTACATTCAATTGCAATACCCTGGCTGCTCCAGCGGTGGAGCGCTGACAAACCATCAATTTTCCTGCCGAGCTGTTCAATCCGGTTATTGACCAATTTGCTTCTTTGTACAAGAGCTTCCAACTGCTGCCAGATTGAATCATCAGGCTGTCGTTTTTTAGCACTACCAGTTGTCCATTCACCGCCAACACATTTAGTAATGCGCCGCTGGATAATCCATTGGAGCCGCTGATGTTTTGCCAGTTAGCAAAATTAGAAGGGTTGGTATTGGTTATTTCTATTTGCTTTAGTCCTTCTTCGGTGGCTGCGTAAAAAAAGTTATTGAGTTGTGTAAATCCGCTTACACCGGTTTGTATCCCATTGTTTCCGATTATCCAGGTATCTTTTATTTCGTATTTACGCAGATTCACTACAATAATGCCCAATCCGGTGCTGAGGTATCCCAGTCCATTTGCGCAGTATAGGTTGCGAATGATTTTATTGCCGGGAAAATTACTGCGCAGAATATCGCCTATGTTTTTTGAATGGCCTTTTACATCTAGCACATCCAAGTTGCTGTTTTGATAGGCGATCAATAATTGTTCGGTAGCGGCATCCCAACAAATTCCTGAAACACCCATATCGTGCAGGCTGTTTATTTTGCTAAAGGTTTCATATTCTTTGTTGGCGTCAATAGCAAAAACATGGGTAGCTGTGGCGGCATAAATTTTATCTCCTTTCACTACCTGTCGGGTATCGGAATAGTTCAGGTGATCGCGCCAGTATCCAATAGGCGGTATGGGAGATTGTGCTACTGTTATTTTGCAATAGCCTACTGCTGCCAACAATAAAAATATAAACTGATTTGCTTTCAGAAGTATGATTTGAGCCTTAAAAGTACAAAGGATTTGGGTTAAACCCATTTAGCTATCGGGTACAACGAATAATGTTACCGGGTCGGATTTTGTTTTACCGATTTACCAATAGCGATTCTATTGATTACGCCCATTAACAGTATCAGCAGCAAAGCCGCTATAAGGGTTAGGGGAGAAATCCAGGCCGAAACCCCAATCGTCTTTTTTTGTAGCCAGCCAAATAGTAAATATTGCAAAATCGCTACCAATCCCAGTGCAATTAAAACTATGATAGCATTGGGCGGAAAGAATTTTTTCATCAAAAAGCCAATCATTTGCTGGGGAGATGCTCCCAATTGAATCAACAATCTTATTTCATCTTGTTTGCTAACAATATTGAGTTGTATAAACAAGGAAAGCACCAATGCAGCAAAAACCAGCATCAGCAAGCCCGACAATCCCGAAATGCCGGCAATCCAGTTTACGATTTCTCTGTACTTGCTGAACCGTGTTTTTTCTTTATCGGCCTGTAGTTGATTCTTTTCTAAAAACTGATTCAATACCGGGGAGGTGGCGTCTTTGGTTTTAATCAGTATACGTGATGGATTCCGTTTTTCTCCCTGGGCAAACCTTGCATTGCACCACTGCATAAATTCCTGCGGCACCAACATCGATTGAATGCGATCGCTGAATCCGGCAACTTTGCCTTTTAATACCACCTCACCCTTGGGTCCCTGAATGCGGATATTGAAAAAAATCATTTTTACAACTTCAGGAGTTAGTTGGGGTAACTGTTGCGCTAATGCAAACTGAAAATTATAAAGATCAAGATAAAGAGACGGAATAATAATGGGAACATAGTCGTCCTTTTCCTGCCAGGTCCAGTGCTCGGGTATTTCGTCTAGAAAATCGGAAGACACGGTTTCAAAACTTACATCGGTATAAAAGGGGAAACGATCACTGGTACTGCTAAGAGAAGCCTTAAAATACCCGGGTTGCATAATGCCAACAGCCGACACTTCGGGTAGTTTTTTCAGGGCATCCAATTCTTCCTCGCGTAAACCACCTGCGTTGAGGTTGTTATTGTTGAGTTGCCGGTTGATTACCAGGTATTGGGTGTTGGTTTCTTTATTTTGCTTTCCTTCTAGCAGCTCACTAAAATCTGCCTGCATTTGCACGGCAACGAGTAATAATAGGGATGCTATTCCTAATCCCAGGGTTCCCATCCAGGCACGCAATCGCCCCTTTCGGCTGTGTAATATTTTTCCCATCAACAGATGCAGTGCCTGCATAAAATCGATTATAGTTGAAAACTTTGGTGATAAGAAAAATGGTTGTCAGATTCGAGGTCTAACAAAATTACTCCGGCTCCTCTTTGAGTAATTACGGATTGTATGAGTGTTATGGCTTGTTGTTGATTCTTTTTATCTAGGTGGCTAAAGGGCTCATCCAGTAATAACCAGGCAAAGGGTTGCGCTAGGGCCCGAATGATGGCAGCTCTTTGTTGTTCTCCATAACTACAAATACCAGCTTGGGTGTTCAGTAGGTCGGCAATTCCCAACTGTTCGGCCATCCATTCAACGGTGTTTTCACCTATGTGCCGGGGGGCTAAAAACTTTTTCAATTCGATGTTTTCACGGATAGTAAGATGCGGAAATAACCGAAGGTCTTGAAAAACCACTCCCAACTGTTCTCTCCGCCAGATAGCCATTTCTGCAGTGGAGAAATTAGCCAGGTTCTTGTCCTGTATCGTTAAGGTTCCTGAATAATCGGTACGTAATCCAATTAAAAAATGGGCCAGGGTAGTTTTGCCTCTACCACTTGCCGCAGTTATTTTAATGCATTCACCGGAGTGAAAAGTTCGGTTATTGCCCCAAATGTCCGAATCAACTGCTGGTTGTTTTTCCTGCAGCGGAATCGGGATAATTTGTTGAAGCCGAATTTGCATGTATTTCGATTGCTAAATAGATTATTTCTTTCTAATAATTTTCCGGAATATGCGTTGCAGATATTTCGGCATTGAATTTTTCATCTTGTTCTCTCACTTCTTTCGCAGTTACGGATAAAAATCGTATGAGGGTAATCAGACTATTGGTATCTGCTTGTTGCATAATTAATTCACCTTGGCTGTGGATAGTTTTTCCATCGAAATTATCTGAATTGAGTACCACTTCTTTACAGGTATTGGCCAGTTGGTAAAGTAATTTGCTATTGAATGTTTTGGTGCTATCGGCAATTAATCCGTGAATGGTTGAGGCGATATTTGCATAGAATAAAGTAGAGGAAGCTTTATAGCGATTGAATGGGGCTTCTGAAAAGAAACTATTGGGTTTGCCGATGGATGTCTGATAATTGTTATAGAGAGCCGAATCGCTGGCAATAAAAAGATTTTTGTCATCCCCCAGCACAAAAAAAGATCCTGCTGCATTCGCTGATGCAGTACGATATTGATTTCCCACTTTTTTTAACACGCCGGATTTTACACCTAAGTCCATGAGCTTAGAATAACTTTTGCTATCTCCTACCGGTATGCGCATCAAAATATTAACCAACGGTACGCCAATTTCGAGAGAGAGTTCATCTCTTTTCATCATTGGATCGGGTTTGGCAAATTTTAAGTCAGATACCACAATC
>JAPLEI010000044.1:51519-58167 GCA_026391195.1 Bacteroidota bacterium
ATCGCTAATTCACCTTTAAATGCTTTATATAAGTCTTGTATAGAAAGTGAATTCTTTTGTAAAAAATTATCTGCAAAGCTTTCCAGCTCTACTTGTTTTAAAAGACCGCCAATGATTTCCGGATTAAATGAAGTCAGCGACACCAGATTGATATCTTTTGACGGGTAATCTTTTACCAAGGAAAAGTTTACAACCGGTCCTGCATATTTGCTTAAAATATTTCCCAACGCCGGATTAACGTAGGTATTAGATTGAACCCGAAGTTTTCCCTTTTCAAAATGCAGGGTGGCAGTGGAATAATTATTTTTTAATAGTTCTTCCAGCTTTGGAGGATTAAAGGGAAGGTTCTTTAGCAAATTCAAAGAGCTGTTGCTAGAAGAAAAAATGTAACCGTCGGCTTTTTCCCGAAACATTTGATTGAATACATCTACGGAAGCAAGTGACTGAGTTGTTTTTTGTGAAAAAAACAAATCGGTTTCGGCTTTAGATTCTTTTGGGATATCTACAATCAAAGGTTTCTTGAAAATCATCTCTATAGTGTCGAACACCGGAATGGAGGGGTGCGAGTAATGGGTAAGTATACATACTTCTTTGTTCCAGCTTACCTGTATATCGCCTGTTCCCTGAAGATAGCTATAAGCTTTCTCTCTTTTAATTGCTTTGTCTTTAAACTCTTCTAGCCGCAGGAGGTATTTTTCCAGTTGTGTAACGTCTCCAAGTGTACCTAACATATTTGCAGAGGTAGAGGTGCTTTTATCTGAAAAGCTTTGTTGATTTGAGAAAAGAAATATTTTTTCATTCCAGTTGATTCCGGATTCATTCTTGCCTTCCGTAAACATTTTTTTCATTTTTTCTGATGCGCTGTCGTTTCCGAATGCAATGAAAATCAGGGAGTCGGTTGACATGCCCCCTTCTCTTAATTTTTGTTGAAGTGCATTCATATCCAGCGCAAGCACACCGGTAGCATCTTTGGGAATGTAAGCGGCTTCTTTGGGAGATTTGTTAGCGCAGGAAGATAAAAATAGCAAGCAGGCAATCAGTTGCCAATAGAAATTTGATTTTTTCATGTGTGTAGGGATAATTGAATATAAATATAGTGGTAAGCTATGCGTTTTTTGCTTTTTGATGGATATTAGCGAATAATAGCTTGATAAATGGCGTCCTGGATATTGGAACGGACATTAAGTTGACTAATCAGGTTATTATTTCGGGTGGGAGTTACGCGGTTCGACATAAAAATAAATTGCAGGTTATTTATCGGATCGGCCCAAACGCAGATACCGGTAAAGCCCGTATGACCAAAGGTTTCGGCGGGTGCGCTGATGGAAGGATAGGGGTCTTTGCGAGTGGCATTGTCTTTTTCGGGCTTATCAAAACCCAATCCCCTTCGGCTGTTTGTACTTCCATAGGCAGTGAATAATTGTATGGTAGAGGGCTTCAACAATTGAATGCCATTTAGCGTGCCTCCATTGAGCAACAGTTGGTACAATTGTGCCAGATCATATGCGTTACTAAATAAGCCCGCATGGCCTGCCACTCCACCTAATAGAGCAGCGCCCTCGTCATGTACATCTCCCCGTAAAATTTGATTTCTAAAATATTCGTCTTTTTCAGTAGGTACCAGTTGATTTTCCGGAATTCTATCCATCGGCTTAAATCCGGTTGTTCTCATTTGAAGAGGAATGTAAAAATTTTCCTCAACAAATAAATTGAGGGGTTTACCGGAAACGGCTTCTACTATTTTTCCCAGTAAAATAAAATCGTTGTCGCTGTAAACGTATTTTCCTTGTTTGCCCAGCGGGCTGGCCGCAATTCTTGCCTGAATGGTATCCTGCCAGTCGTTACGCAGGTACATATTTTTAGCTACTCGAAAGTTGTGCTCCGCATCCGGCATGGCAGTAAAATATCCGGGAAGGGGTTGTTTGGTAGCAGAGTCTACCAGTTCTTTATAAAAAGTAATAAAGGGCACCAATCCCGCTTCGTGCAGCAAAACCTGGCGCAGGGTTAAATTGGCTTTATTGGTTCCCCTCATCCAGGGGAGGTAATATCCCAGGGTTTGATCCAACTCTATTTTTCCTGCTTCGTACAATTTCATTACTGAAACTGTTGTGGCAGAAATTTTGGTTACCGATGCCAGATCAAACACATGATCGGTGGTGGTTTTTTCTTGTTGGGTAAAATCGGTATAGCCAAAAGCTTTTTCGTAAACAATAGCACCATTCTTGGCTACCAATATCACACAACCCGGGAAAGCTTTTTTGTCAATTGCGGCCTGCGCAAGGGTATCAATTCGTGCCAGCTTAGATTCACTCATACCCACCGAAGCAGCACTGGCAGGGGCAAAATAGGGATGCCAGCTAAGCCCTTTTCCTACAGGAAAACTATCGTTAACAGAAACGGGGAGTCGGCCCTTTGTGCCAATTTTTCCAATTAGGATATCATAAGCAGCCTGTTGCGTTAGGTCGTCATCTTCGTAGCATGCCAGCAAGTTGCGGGGCTTTTGCAAATAGTGAATTGCATAGGGATTTCCGAATACCAGCGTAATATGCTGATATTGCTGCAATGCATTCAGCAAATACAACGAAGGGGCACTGAGTCCAAACTGATTGGCTGGCCGGCGGCTATAATTGTGTAATCCTACAATTATTTTATCATATCCTTTCGATTGTAAGGTAGTCAGCAATTGGTCAACCGCAGCACTATCTGTTTTTTCAATGGTAGTAACCCCACTTTGATCATCCATCAGTTGTTTGCTGATTGCAGATTTGCTGCCAAATAAATATACATCTGCCCGATAATTGATTTTAAGGGCAGAAGACAGTATGTTTTCTCCGGGTGCGCCAATACTCACATAGGCAATGCGTTGCTGATTGGTTAGTGGGAAAATAGCAAGATTATCTTTTTTCAGCAGGGTAATACTTTCTTCGCTTATTTTTTTCCGAATAGGATTGGTGGCTGCATTCAAATCGTTGATCAGTCCATCATAGGCGATGCTGTCTACCTTATGTAAGCCCAGGTTATATTTTACCAAAAGCACTTTTTTTACTTTGGCATTTATCTCATCCCAAGTTAAATCTCCTTTATCGATGGCTTCATGCACAGCGGCAATCGTACCGGGTACGTCTCCGGGCAGGCAGAGTAAGTCATTGCCTGCCATGATTGAGCGGAGGGCAGCTTCTCCTTTGGGATAATATTTGGTAACACCCTGCATTTCCAGGGCATCGGTAAATGAAATGCCTTTAAAACCAAGATCGTTTCGCAGTAGTCCGTTGATATGTTGCGGAGAAAGTGAGCTGGGTAAGTGCGCACTTGTATCGATTGCGGGCACTGATAAATGGGCAATCATTACACTGCCAATACCGGCTTTGATTAATTCCCGAAAGGGATATAATTCCAGTTGTTCTAATTGCTCGCGAGTTTTATTAATAACTGGGAGGTCTTTGTGTGAGTCTACCGAAACATCCCCATGCCCTGGAAAATGTTTTACAGTACCCATCACGCCTTGTTCCTGAATTCCCTTCGTGTAGGCAATCGCCATTCGGGTAACCCGGTATTTATCTTCTCCAAAACTGCGGTCATTGATTACCGGGTTCAGTGGATTGTTGTTGATATCTATTACGGGTGCATAGTTTACCTGAATACCCATCCGTTTGCATTGTTGGCCAACTGCCTTTCCTATATCATAAATCACGCCATCATCAGCGCCAGCCCCCTGCATCAACTGCCGAGGAAAGGGGATTACACTGTCTAGCCGCATACCTAATCCCCACTCTGCATCAATGGTAATCATCAAAGGTGTTTTGGCAATGGATTGATAGAAGTTGGTCAACTTAGCCTGCCGAACGGGTCCTCCCTGAAAAAAGCAGAGTCCACCCACATTATATTTACTAATCAAGTCAGTAACCTGCGCAATATGATCGGCACCCAGGTTGCTATGTGCCCGGATGATCATCAGTTGGGCTATCCGCTGGTCTTTGGAGAGTTTACGGAATTGTTTTTTCACCCATTTTTTCGCTGCCGGAGTTTCGGCATAAAATGATTGGGAAAAGGAAGTAACTGCACAAAATAGCAGCAGGGCGGTTGCGATAGATTTAATAGCGGGCATAAGTGTTGATTCTATCCCACAAGATACAGAATCGCTTTCTTTTCGGGATACCCCCAACAAAAAGCCATCCGCCGAGGCGAATGGCTAAAAAAAGTATAAATGGGATTAGGCTTCTGCTTCTGCCTCTTCTTCATCAGCAGCAGGTAATACCGGTTCGATATTGTTGTCGCTGATAATTTTAAACCACTTCACCATCTTTTTCAGATCGCTGGCATATACCCTTCCAAAATCAATCGCTGGGTAAGCTTTTTCAAAATATTGCTTAACGGCTTTATCGTCTTTATCGTTCGGGAGCGCTTCGGCACTTTTTTTCATGGCCATAAACACTTCAGCCAGATTCACATTCTCGTGAGTTGTGTACACTTCAATACTTTCCAGATGCGAAAACTGGTGCTGTCGGCTGCTGATAAATCTGGTTTGCTGATCGAGTAAAGATTTGGCAATGGCCCCATCCGTTTTACTGCCAACCAGCTCGAATAAACCGGGTAATCCGGATACAGATATCAATTTAGTATATTCCATAATTACTGTTTAAAGAGGTGCAAAGTAACGGCAAAAAAAGTTAGTCCCGAAATGGATTGCCATTTCAAGGGTATTTTAGCTAAAATCAGCCGATTTGGCCCTTTTACTCTTTATATCCGGGACCTTTTACAAATCTGCCAGGGGTGGAGCCAGTTGGGTTGCCTTTAGAAAGAACTGCCCGTCCATTTACCCAAACATCGGAAACCCCGGTAGCATATTGATGCGGCTGCTGAAAAGTAGCATGGTCTTGAATTGTAGCCGGATCGAACAGCACGATATCGGCAAAATACCCCGTTTTCAGTCTGCCTCTGCGAGGTATTTTCAGGTGTTCTGCCGGCAGGCAGGATAATTTATAGATGGCTTCTTCTAGCGTGCATACTTTTTCTTCCCGCACATATTTGCCTAAAAAACGGGCAAAATTGCCATAGGCTCTGGGGTGGGCACTGGATTTTAGAAATACGCCTTCATTTGTATATGAACCTTCATCGCTTCCAAAACTCACCCAGTGTAACCCGGCTTGCTTGCGTACATTTTCCTCATTCATTAAAAAATAAGCAACGCCCACGCGGGTGCTGTCTTGAATGATTAAATCCATAGCACATTCCTCTATGGGTTGTTTTCTGATGGCGGCTACCTCTGCCAGCGTTTTGCCGGTATATTTTTTCAATGAATCCTGTTTAAAGCTGAGCAGTAAAATATGCTCTCCGCCGCCGGCTCCGGAATAGAGATTTTCCCAATCCATGGGATTGCTGTTCATGGCGGCTTTCATGGCTTTTCGGGTGGCGGGGTCTTTTAGGCGTTCCCGCAGCTTGCCAAATCCGCCATCTTGAAGGGAGGGAGGAAAGCAGGAAGTGAGTCCGGTGGCACCTGCCACATACGTATACATATCTGCGGCAATGGGTAAACCGGCAGTGCGCGCTTTTTCCAGCAGAGCAATGGCGGTATCCATTTTATTCCAGTTATTTTTTCCAGCAGCTTTCAGGTGATGCAGCTCTCCGGTAACCCCTGATTCTTTGCAGATGCGGATAAATTCTTCCACGGCGGGAATAAACTGGTTGCCTTCGCTGCGAATATGACTGCTGTAACTCCCGCCATAGTTAGCAGCTACTTTACATAATGCGATGAGTTCATCGGTGGTGGCAAAATTGTCAGGAGGATAAATTAGGGCACAGGTAACACCCAGCGCACCTTGTTGCATGGCTTCATCTACCAGTTTTTGCATTTGCTTGAGTTGATCGGCTGAGGGTGCCACTTTGCCTTCTCCCAGCACATGGGTACGAATGGTTCCGGCACCAACATAGGAGGCTATATTGGGTGAGATCCCTTTCTTTTCTAGTTGCTGCATGTATTCACCCAGGGTATTCCAGTTTACCGGATACTTAATATCACCTTGCCCTTCTTGCAGTTGTTTTTTCATTTGCTCATTCAAAGGGCCAAAACTCATCTCGCAAAACACTTCCAGCGTTACTCCCTGACGGATATCACTTTGGCCGCGGCCATCGGCAAATAAGGATTCTTCTGAGTGACCCATCATATTAATAAAGCCAGGCGCAACGGCTTTTCCATTGGCATTTACCACTTCACGGGCGGTGGCTTTAGACAAATCGCCGATTGCGGCAATCGTATCGTTTAAAATACCTATATCAGCTAATATCGGCTTCCCACCGCTGCCGTCGTAGATCATTCCCTGCGAAATAATGGTGTCGAATGTTGGTTTGGTTTGGCAGGCTATGGTACAGGCAGCTAGAACAGCAAACAACAATGTGCGGAGATTCGATTGCATGGGATTAGATTTAGTGAATGGGGCGGTGGATTTGTGTTACGAAAGTTATCGAATTCTCGGAAAATTATAGCAATTTTATGGTACACCCATTTACTTATTATGAAGTACACTTTATGGATACTCGCCATTTTTAGTTCCACCATGCTTCTTGCGCAAACACCGGAAGAAAAGCTCCAGGCTGCCGGATATACTTTATCTAAAGTAAGCCCTCCGGTTGCGAATTATGTGAATGTAGTGC
>JAPLEI010000129.1:0-1532 GCA_026391195.1 Bacteroidota bacterium
AATTTGCAAAAAATAGTGGTCCGGGTGCTTGGGAACTGGGAGCTCGTTTTACCCAAACCAATGGCAATGATGCATTGCTAACTGCGGGTAAATTCAATCGGTTTACTACTGCACTCAGTTGGTTTCCCAATCCTTCTTTCCGCTTCGAGATTAACTATGGAGCTGGAAAATTGTGGAAGAGTAACCTAACTGGCACTACCGACTTCTGGCAGTTTAGGATACAGTTTGAATTATAATAAAATTGTAAATATTCAAAATTGATTTTATGAAATCTAGTTTCCGATTCAGTTTAGTTACAGCATGTAGTATGCTATTTTTTTCTTTATCACAGGCACAGGATAAGCCGGCCAATTCTGCAGAAGAACTGGCAAAAAAATTAGCTAATCCGGTTTCTTCTCTTATCAGCCTGCCTTTTCAGAATAATACCGATTATGGAATCGGTGCGTTTAAAGGCTCACGTAATACAATGAATGTGCAGCCGGTGATTCCTGTAAGTATCAGTCCAAAATTGAACCTGATTTCCCGGGTTATTTTTCCCTTAATCGCGCAATATAATATTACTGGTGCGGGCAAATCACAATCCGGTATGGGTGATGTGTTGGCTACTGCATTTCTTTCTCCTTCCCAGCCAAAAAATGGATTAACCTGGGGAGCAGGTCCTGCCTTTTTATTACCCCTTGGTACGGATGAAATGTTAACCGGAAAAAAGTTTGGCATAGGGCCTTCTGCTGTTTTTCTAAAGCAGTCTAAAGGATTTACTGTGGGTGGATTGGTGAATCAAATTTGGTCCGTTTCAGGTGATGCATCCCGCAGTGATATCAGTCAGATGTATTTGCAACCCTTTTTAAATTATAACTGGAAGTCGGGCGCCGGCATTGGCGGTTCTTTTGAGATTACGCAAAATTGGATCAGCTCAACTACCCAGGTATTGTTTGTTCCCAGTATTTCGGGGGTTACCCGGTTGGGTAAGCAAACGGTATCCTTATCAGCAGGCCCTCGTATTCCCATTACCGCTCCGGATAATATTCGTGCTGCTTTTGGCTGGCGATTTGGCGTTACTTTTGTATTCCCTAAATAAAAATAAAAAACATGAAAAAGTTACTCGTTGCTGTAAGTTGTTTATTCGCTGTGCAAGGCATGGCACAAGCCACTATTCAAGAAGAAGTGGATATGATCAGAAAGATGTATGGCAAAACCAAAAAGGAGTTAATGACCAATTATCTCAAGGTTCCGGAGGCAAAAGCTACTGCCTTTTGGGGATTGTATGATGAGTATGAAGAAGCCCGTGCCAATCTGGCTAAAGAGCGCATGCAATTAATAGCCGAATATGCAAAAGGATACGAAACCCTGAATGATGAAACTGCCAATACACTGGCCACATCTACCCTGAAAAATAATATGCAACTAGAAAAGCTTTATCAGAAGTATTATGGAAAAATGAAGAAGCAGGTGGGTGCTTTAGAGGCAGCGAAGTTTTTTCAGGTAGAGTCGTATTTTCAAACAGCCATTCGCAGTGAAATTCAGGATGCCAT
>JAPLEI010000129.1:1588-2061 GCA_026391195.1 Bacteroidota bacterium
ATAATCATATTCCGAATCTTGCATTTTTCTCCAAGTGGGTTTGATGTAAGCGGTTGATTTTTTAGAGCCTGCCCTTTTTTGGTGCAGGCTCTTTTTATTATTTTTGGTAATACAAATGCCTGCTTTTTGTAATTATAAACTTTCAGTAATTTTTATTGAAAGTGAACAGGTTTCAGGCGCTCAGTTAACATAGGATAAATCGTTTAATATGCCAACTCCCCTAACTACCGATCAGAGAATTGCCAATATGCTATTTTCATCTGTGTATCCATTGTATCTAGCCAAGGTAGAAAAGAACGGCAGAACCCACGCCGAGTTAGATCAGGTAATTGAATGGCTCACCGGGTTTTCCGATCATCAAATCAAAAAAATGGTTGATCAAAAAGTAAGTTTTGAAACTTTTTTTAACGAAGCTACCCTCAACCCCCATGCCCACTTAATAAACGGATTAATCTGCGGTTACCGGGTAGAGG
>JAPLEI010000107.1 GCA_026391195.1 Bacteroidota bacterium
GTTGTCTTTTCCTCTTAACACTTTCATTTGACAGAAATAAATGAGGTAGGCCCTTTAGTTGTTTTGTATGAAAAATGAGTCAATTGTTTAGAAACAAGTAAAAAGACAGTTAACGCTTCCATTCGAAATTTTAGAAAAAGGAATCAAAAAAACAAGCGATAGCACTTTTTTTTAGATAATTAAACCCTTATATTCACAAATAAAAAATACAACTTATATGCAATATGCTTTACGCTTTTTAGGAAAAGGTTTTGAGCTATTTAAAATTCAATTGGTAAACCTGCTTTTGCAAATTGTAACACTTGGCCTATACTACCCCTGGGCAAAAGCCAATACCCTTCAATACCTATATAGCCATACCACCCTTCAAGATCATCCGTTTGCCTTTACCGGTACCGGAAAACAAATGTTTAAAGGATTTATCAAAGCCTTTATTTTGATGGCAATCATTATTGCCCTTTCGATTTATATCACTTTAACCTTTGACCGAGTTTGGGGACTACTAACCTTATACCTCTTTCTTTTTTTATTGATGCCGCTAGCTATTCATGGTTCTTATCGATATAGAATGGCCAATACAAATTGGAAAGGTATCCGCTTTGGATACATCGGCGACCGGCAAGAACTTATCAAACTTTTCTTTTCAGGTGTTTTACTAACAATCATTACATTGGGTATCTATGGTCCCTGGTTTTATATGAAACTGAGAACCTATATCATCGAAAATATTCGCATGGGAGATGCCCGATTTAGCTACTCAGGTAAAGGTGGTGACTTCTTTGTTATGAACCTAGCAGGATATTTCTTGTCGATCTTCACCTTAGGTATTTATATGTTTTGGTGGCAGCGCGATATATTCCGGTTCTTTATTAACAATACCCGCATGCATCGGAACGATCAGCAAGTAAACTTCACTGCAACGGCAACTGCAGGAGGATTTTTCAGGCTTATCATCGGTAACTTATTTATAGTGCTGTTTACTTTAGGTTTAGGGCTTCCCTGGGCGATTACCCGGTCTCTCACATTTGTAGCCAATAATATTGCCATAGAAGGTAATATCTCATTAGATGAACTGGAACAACAACAAGAAGAATTTACAGATGCTACAGGAGATGATATGGCCGACCTGTTGGACTTTGGATTTATAATTTAATCTTCTATGACTTTAGATGCGACAACCCTTGTTGCCTGTGCCTACTATAATGGTACCTCAGCAATACCACATAATGTGCAGGTTTCACTATATGGAGATGCCCTTTCTATTCTAGATCCGGAATCTGAAGATCCGAAAGAAATCTATTTTCCTTATACCCAATGCAGATATGTAAAGTTGGAAGAACAAGCTTTTGTATACCTACAACCCTCCTACGCATCCTACCTTGTTTTACCTGCACAACATCCCCTCTATTTACAGCTGTTATCGAAAATTTCAGCAGAACAAACCAGCTGGTTTCAAAAACTGTATAAAAAAAATGGCATAGCCCTATTCTTCGCCTTTCTAATTACTGCTGCCGCAGTGTTGTTTATTGGATATAAAACAGTTCCCCCTTTGTTAGTGAAATTTATTCCTGTTCAAGAGGAAATCAAATGGGGAAATCAATTTTACGAATCTATACTGAGTGATAAAGAAATAGATAGTTCCGCTACCGAACTAGTGAAAAAAATAACGGAACATTATTCCATGAGTAGCCAATATCCTATTAAAGTTTCCGTGGTGAATGATACTACAGTGAATGCTTTTGCAATGCCGGGTGGGCATATTGTTATTTATTCAGGCATCATTTGCACCATGAAGAATCCCGACGAACTATTCGCATTACTGGGGCACGAAGCAACCCACGTTAACCAGCGCCATAGTTTGCAAATGATGCTTACCAATATTACTTCCTCTTATTTGTTATCCATCCTCACCAGCGATTTTAATGGATTGGGAAGCACCTTAATTGGTAACGCCGATCTATTGCGGGAATTAGGCTATTCCAGAAAGCTGGAGGCAGAAGCAGATTGGAAAGGACAGGAAATCATGATACAAAACAGAGTAAATCCAGCCGGGATGACGAAATTGATGGAAGCCCTTCAGTCAGCCTATTCAGACAATGGAAACTGGTCGTTCTTGCGGTCTCATCCCGTTACTAAAGACCGTATCAGCGAATCAAAAAAGTTTTCGCAACAGCATGCAGGCTCATTCAATTCCCTACCAGCAGAACAACAAACTGCCTGGGAAGCACTTAAAGAATTATATCCCGAAAAACGACCTACGAAAAAATAATTCTGTTAATCAATCGGCCCCAACCGGATTGCTTTCACCTGTTGTGGCCAGTTTCTTATTGGTTGTCCATTTCGGTCGGTAGCATTCCCCTGAATAACTGCTTTATCTCGTGGAAGCTTTTCCGGATCCTCACAAGCCATATAAACCATCATGGCTACTAATAGGGCATTGTTGCGTAAATCATCAAATACAATCTTATCATAGGTATCC
The DNA here is from genome assembly GCA_026391195.1 of Bacteroidota bacterium. Classification (GTDB taxonomy): domain Bacteria; phylum Bacteroidota; class Bacteroidia; order Chitinophagales; family Chitinophagaceae; genus Sediminibacterium. The sequence continues at coordinate 2,480 of JAPLEI010000107.1, forward strand.
CGATTCGTATGCCAAGTATAATTGAAATACGACCAGCTAAGTGCCCCTAGCGAAAAACCGGGAGCACCCACCGCTACAAATGAAGCAAAATCGCTTCCTCCACCACCCGGAGCACCAGGGAAATTGGTCTTAATCCGATTCTTCATAGTATCAGGTACAGCCGCTAACCAGCGAGTTAAAAAAGTACCCGCTTGCTGAAATCCTTGTCCCGACAAATTAACTACCCTCCCCGTTCCATTATCCTGATTAAACAATGCCTGCAAATTCTCTACCACTTCCGGATGATCTTCCACAAATGCCCGAGATCCATTCAATCCCTGCTCTTCACTGCCCCAGTGGCCTGCTAAAATGGTTCGCTTGGGATGAGGATATACTTTCTTTAAAATACGCATGGCCTCCATCATAATCAATGTACCCGTTCCATTATCGGTTGCGCCTGTAGCCCCATCCCAACTATCAAAATGAGCCGATAACATAACATATTCTCCCCCCTTCTCTTCCCCTTTCATCTCAGCCAAGGTATTGTATACAGGAATGGGATCCCCATGCCGCGAAGTACATTGTAAACTTACCACCGGAGTAGTGCCAGATTCCGCTAAGCGATATAACAATCCATAATCCTCCAATGCAACATCCAGCGTAGGCACTTTTTTGGTGGAAGCACTGAAAATTTTATCCACCCCAAATCCACTCGACCAGTTACTGGTTAATATCGCAACTGCACCGGCTTGCTCTAATTGTAGAACCAATTGTTTATTGGTAAAGCCCGTTTTACTAATGCGCTTTTTCCAGGCATCACTAAAATTATTTTACTAATGCGCTTTTTCCAGGCATCGCTAAAGGCAGCACGCTCTTTTTTCATTTTATCAATCGACTCCTTTAAAGCAAATTCCTGCCAGTTATCATCCGGCCGGCCGGTTGGTTGCGGTATAGAAATCATTACCAGCTTACCCTTCACGGTTTTCATCCAAGCACTATATGCCACTGAATCGGCTAAATCGGGCAGTACCACCACTTCTCCGGTTACTCCTTTTTTAGGTGTTGCCGGACTCCAGGCAAGTTGGGTGCACTCAAGAGTATGGGTTCGCGGACTCACCATATCCATATGGGTAATACCACGCTCCCAGCTTTTCCATTTACCCCAGGCCTCATTGCGCGCATCAATTCCCCATCCAGCGTATCGGTTAACCGCCCAATCATTCGCCTGCTGCATTTGAGGTGTGCCTACTAAACGTGGGCCTATCTGATCAATCAGCTCATGGGCCAGCTTTGTAAGTTGAGAATTTTCCGTTCCCTCCTTTATTATTTCATTGATAACAGAATTCGTTTGACTAAACACAGCTCTTTGAGGTAAAAAAAGCAATACGATCAAAAGGGGTAAGGAACCAAAACAAATAATCGATTTTCTCATATACATACTATTAATGGATGGGTGAAAGACAAATGCAGAAACTAATGTAAATAAAAAAAGTCATTCACCAAGGCGAATGACTTTTCTATTTCAATCTATTAAAACTATTTCATAGGTAATACGAAAGAGGATACAGGTGATCCTTTTGCAGCCAAACTAGGGAAAATGGAAAGTCCGGAAATAGGATCATCATAACTATCATCGGCAAATCCATCTCCAAATGCTTTCACGTAAACCGTTTGACCAGGCTGAAAACCATTAGAAACAAACCAACTTAATCCGAAATTATAATTTTCACTTTCATTTGCTCTTCCTGAAAATCTTTGCTTTTCTGTTACTACATAGTTGGTAGTACTTACATCAGCAGTATTACTAAAGAATAACCGAATTTTCTTTTCTCCCGGAGTAGGACTATTGAAAACAGGATCAAAAATAATACCATCTTCCGCCAAACCACTAGCAATTAAGCTTGCCAAGGCAGGATTCACCTCAGTAGTTTTTTTATTGTTGATAGCAGTAACCTCAATAGATGAAACCTGATTAAGCGATCTCGACCTACCAATTAAGGTTGTTCCATGATTAGTAGCAGCATGATAAACACCCATAATTCTTCCGATACCATAGCCCGACTTTTTAATGGCAATATCATAGGTTCCAAAAGGAATTGAGTCGAGCGTCCATGAACCGTTCGCCTTTGTTTGGGTTGAAACGGAGCTTTGTTCAATGGAAACAGTAACACCGCTGGCATCTTGTATTAACTTCCCATCTATATCATATAATTGAATAGCGCCAGTAATATTACCTCTACGATTTTGGGCCTGAATAACATCGGGTACTACAATAGAATGTTGATTGCTATTCTTGTTGCAGCCAAGCAACAAAACCAAAGCAATCCCAATTGTTTTTTTCATGATTTTGAATGTTTAATCGAGTATAAATATATAATTTTTTTGGTTTCCACTACGCATTCGCCAAAGCACGATCCAGATGCACATAACCTCCATCCACATGTAATAACTGTCCGGTAGTATGCGAAGAAACGGGAGAAAGCAAAAAGAGCACGGCAGCAGCAAGCTCTTCGGGGGTAGTCATTCTGTTAGCCAAAGGTATACGCTGATTAATTTCTTTTAATTTGTTTTCCGGATCCGGTAAAGTAGCTATCCAGGTTTGGTACGCAGGTGTAAAACATTCCGCCACTACCACCCCATTTACCCGAATGCCATATTTCAGTAATTCCACAGCCCACTCCCGGGTTAGGGCACTTCTTCCCCCATTGGCAGCGGCATAGGCAGAAGTACCTCCTTGCCCGGTTTCTGCAGTTTTGGAAACAATATTTACAATAGCCGCCCCGGTTGACTTTTTTAGCCAGGGCAAACAAAAATGCGCCATCATATAATAATGTACCAGGTTATTATGCAAACTCTCCATAAAGGCAGCATAAGTTCCATTCTCCAATCCTACCCCATCATTGTAACCAGCATTATTCACCAATCCATCGATTTTACCAAACTGTTGTGCTATGTTAGCAACTACCGATTCCAATTGATCTACTGCTGCTAATTCAATGGTTAGCTGACCAGCTTCTTTTCCAGCCTGCTGCAACTCATCTACTAATGCCTGATTTTCATCAGCATGTCGGCCCACAATCACCGGAATAGCCCCCTCATCGGCCAGTAATTTTACAATAGCCCTTCCTATACCGCGGGCTCCGCCAGTTACTATAATTACTTTATGGGTTAATTGTAATTGCATATATAAATATTAATGAGCAGCTACTACGGTTTGTTGCGCACAGCCCAATCCATCAATCCCTAATTCTACTACATCCCCCGGCTTCAGGTAAATGGGTGCTGGTTTTATTCCCATACCCACACCAGAAGGAGTTCCGGTTGAAATGATATCACCGGGTAAGAGCGTCATAAATGAACTAATATAAGAAACCAGTGTGGGGATATCAAAAATCAAATCATCGGTATTGCCATCCTGCATTGTTTGTTCATTCACTTTCAGCCAGAGCCGGAGATTATGTGGATTGGGAATTTCGTCTTTTGTTACCATCCACGGACCTAGGGGAGCAAAACTATCGCAGCCTTTTCCTTTATCCCAGGTACCTCCCCGCTCTAACTGAAAGGCTCGTTCACTTACATCGTTGTGCAAGCAATATCCCGCCACATAATCCATCGCCGTCTCCAGGGTTACATAGCTGGCACGCTTCCCAATCACAACGGCTAACTCAACTTCCCAATCGGTTTTGGTTGAATTGCGGGGAATCTGAATTACGTCGTATGGGCCTGTAATAGCAGAAGTTGCTTTTAAAAAAATAATCGGTTCTGTGGGCACAGCTGCGCCTGTTTCGGCAGCATGTTTGGCATAATTCAACCCAACACAAATGATCTTTGAAGGATTGGCAACCGGGCAACCCAACCGAATGTTTGCTGGTAATACCGGAAATGTATGAGTTTCAAGCGCAGCGGTTAATTGCTGCAATCCACCCCCTACAAAAAAGGCAGCATCATAATCCCGAATATGTGCCGACACATCCAGCATTTTTCCGTCAACCCAAATTCCGGGTTTTTCCTCTCCGTTCAATCCCCAACGCACTAATTTCATATATCAATAGTTTAGTTGAATAATCGTATCAATTGAATCTACAGTAATCCCTTCCAGATAAACAAATACGCCCTCCGCCTGCTGCTGAAAACGAACTTTCTTTCCACCCACCAATTGCTGCGCCGAAAGTATAGTAACTTTAAGCCCAGGTATAAAAACATACGGTAACCCGGTTGATTTTAAAATGTGAATAAAATAGGTTTTGTCTTTGCCCGTTACCACTCCCCAATCCTGGGGAGAAATAATATTACCCCGGGTTCCATAGATGCTACTGCTATTCTTCTGCATCCATTTTCCCATTGCTGCAAGGGTATCCGTAAACTCTTGCTGAATTTTTCCCGTTGGCATGGGTCCTACATTCAATAAAAAATTGGCATCATGTGCAGCTGCTTTTACCATGTAGTGAATAAGCGCGGGTACCGATTTATATTTTCGGTCGGTAATGTTATACCCCCATGAATCATTCATTGTTTCACAGGTTTCTAATGGCAAAGCAGAAATATCAGCCCCACCAAAACCGGTAGTATTATTTCCGGGTAAATCTTTTTCAAACATCTGAAAATCTTCCCCCGGCAAGGGTAACAAATGGTGATTATTGCCTATCATACAAGCAGGTTGCAGCCGATGAATCAATTCATATATTTCATCATAGTGCCAATTCACTTTCGAAGAGAGCGTTTTATCTACATCATTATCCAACTGATCCCAATGGCCATCAAACCAAATCCCTGACACCTCCCCATATTGGGTTAACAGTTCGGTTAGCTGTGCCTTCATAAATCGGATGTAGCTATTCCAATCACTCTTTGCCGATCTTCCTGTTCCCTTTCCAGTTTTTCCGGTTTCGTATTGGTAATCGTTTCGATACCAATCTAGCAGTGAATAATAAAAGAATATTTTCATGCCTCTTTTATGACATTCATCTGCCAACTGTTTCAGTGCATCTTTCCCATAAGGGGTGCGGGTAATTTTCCAGTCCGACTCGCGGGTATCCCAGTTACTAAATCCATCATGGTGGCGGGTAATGATGGTGATATAATTCATGCCGGCCCCCTGCGCCGCATCTACCCAGGCTTTTGCATCAAAATCGATGGGATTGAATACGCGCTGTAAGTTCTGATACTCTTTTACACGAATATTCCGGTTATTCATTACCCATTCACCACTTCCCAATACACTAGAAGCGCCCCAGTGTATAAACATCCCAAACTTCATATCCTGAAATTGCTTCCGGGCTGCGAGGTTGGCGGGTGTGGGGGTATAGGTTTGTGCATTCGCAAGCAGTGCACAAACAGAAAAGAATAAAAAGATGATTTTTTTCATACGGCAAGTAAAGGGTTAATGACTCAAGTTAATAAATCCGCCATCTATAGGATAATCGTTTCCTGAAATAAAAGAAGCTGCATCGCTGCAAAGATAATTTGCTAATTGAGCAATTTCTTCCACATTTCCCATACGGCCCATGGGCTGACTGGCAGCGAGTTGCTGAAACATTTCTGCTTCGCGACCGGGATAATTTTTGGCAATAAATCCATCTACAAATGGTGTATGCACCCGGGCAGGGGAAATGGAGTTACAGCGAATATTTTGCGAAAGAAAATCGCGGGCTACACTCATCGTTATCGCATGCACTGCCCCCTTACTCATGCTATAAGCAAATCGATCGGGAATACCGGTAAGTGCTGCAATGGAAGCTACATTCAAAATAACCCCTCCCCCTCTTTTTTGTATTTGTGGAATGCCATAATGCAGGCAATGATAAGTACCCTTTACATTCACCTGAAAAACCCGATCAAAATCCTGTACCGATGTAGTAGTAGCTGTTCCCACATGCGCAATGCCTGCACAGTTTACTAATATATCGAATGCACCAATTTCATTCATCACAGCAGCCACCTGATCGGAATCGGTTATATCACAGGTATAGGCCTTTCCCTTACCTCCATCTGCCTCTATAGAATCAAGCGTTTGCTGTGCCGCAGCCAGTTGCAGTTCTGGCAGATGAACCCAAGCACCTTGTTGAGCAAATAGTTTTGCAATTGCTTGTCCGATGCCACTGCCTGCTCCGGTAATCACTGCTATTTTATTGGTTAAAGTAAACATGAAAAAGTATTCAGGATAAAGTAAAAATTTTCTTCATTAACATCCATTTTTCTCCCGGTGCTGCAAAGGGCAAAGGTTGCTGAAATGTCCACATCAATTGCTCCCAATCCTGCACCTTCGGATTTTGGGCATCTGCGGTCGCTTTGGTCGCAAAATCAAATTGAGCATTTACTTCCATGATCATCGTTAATCGATTGCCTACCCGATAAATTTCCATTTTCTCGATGCCCGACTGCTTAATCGAATCTAGAATTTCTGGCCACACTTTTTGGTGCCAATCTTCATAAGCAGCAATTAATGCAGGATCATTTTTCAGATCAAGTGCTAAGATATATTGCTGATTCATAGGTCGGCTGTTTTACGAATGGCATGTCCCTTCCATCCAAAATAAGCTACTACCACAAAACAAAGCATCGGCACAAAATACCCATTTTGAATATTGCCACTAACATCGGTAATATATCCAAAAACCAGTGGCAACAAACCTCCGCCTACAATAGCCATTACAATTAAGCTACTGCCCATTTCAGTCTGTTTACCCAACGATTGAATGCCCAATGAAAAAATTGTGGGAAACATGATTGACATAAAAAAGCTGATGGCAAAAACAATGTATAAAGCAGGCAGCCCTTTTGCGTATACTGCGGCGAAACACAAAACAATATTCAGCAACGCATACAGGGTAAGTAATCGAGCAGGTTGCACGAATCGCATAAAGAAAGTGCCTGCAAAACGCCCAATCATAAAGGATAGTCCATACCCTAGCCCCAAATAAGTAGCCGCGGTTGCTCTATCAATCGCTGCCGATTTAGCAGCATATAAAATAAATAAGCTGTTCACACATACCTGAGCACCTACATAAAAAAACTGGGCAATCACTGCCCAACGCAAATGTGGAATTTGCCAGGCTGAGAATATTTCTTTTCGGGTAACTTTTGTACTTCCCTCCTCGCGTATATCTGGCATTTTTATTCGAGTAAAGATGAAGGCAATCAACAATATTACCATCCCGATTATTGTATAGGGCAGCTTTACCGATGCTGCTTCGGAAGCGAGTGCTGCTTGCCTGCTAACTGCATCCATTGAATTCAGCAGCTCATCCGAAGCACCCTGTGTTAAAATTAGTTTGGCACCAATAATGGGTGCAATGGTTACAGACAATCCATTAAAAGCCTGTGCAAAATTTAATCGCTGCGAAGCAGTATCCGCACTACCCAGCAGGGCAGCATAAGGATTAGCAGCGGTTTCTAGTAATGCTAGTCCACACCCAATCACAAACAAAGCTGCCAGAAAAAAACCATAGGCCTGTGTATTGGCAGCGGGAATAAATAAAAAAGAGCCAATGGCAAAGAAAATCAATCCGGTAATAATGCCTGTTTTATACCCATATTTTTTCAACAGGATGCCGGCTGGTAAAGCCATGAGGAAGTAAGCAATAAAAACAGAAGAATCTACCAAAGAAGCCTGTAAAGTAGAAAGACTAAACGACTTTTTTAAATGAGGGATTAAGATAGGGTCGAGGTTGTGCACAAAACCCCACATAAAAAACAGGGAAGTAAGTAAAATAAATGCTGCGCCTGTTGATGCCTTGTTTACTGCCATACTGTTAAGCTATTTGTTGGGTATACAAATAGCCCTTAAGATAAGGAAGTTTTTAATTGATTGAGTTTTTTTACCCTTCCGGCAACTGAATTACTAGTTGAATACCGACCATGGTAATTACTGTTCTTTGGGAGCGGGGCGGCGGGTGCCTGCATACATTTCGTATTCCAGTAATCTGCAGTCAATGGTTGCATTATAAAAAGGAATGCGCCGAGCGGGTTTCAGGTGAATATGTTTTGCCAGTTCTAGGTTGCCGGTAAATACATATCCAGTATATCCCTGACAATGATTTTTTAGAAAATCGCCCATACGGGCATATATTTTTTCTAACGCAGCCGTTTCACCCAATCGCTCTCCATATTCGGGATTGAATAAGATAACCCCGGGTGGTTCCGGCAGGGTGGTTGCGGCAAAATCGGCCGTTTCAAATTGAATTAAGTGCTCTACCCCGGCTGCTGCAGCATTGATACGAGCATTTTTAATGGCTTCCGTACTAATATCGGATGCGATGATTTTCGGAAGGGAATCCCTTTTTATTTCGGCAGTACATTGGGCAATGATTTCGTTGTACCAATCTGCCGAATAGCCTTTGATAAACTGAAAGCCATATCGGTTTCTGAATAAGCCGGGAGGTTGGTTCGATGCCAATAAAGCAGCTTCAATAGCTAATGTTCCGGAACCGCACATCGGATTAATAAAAGGAATTGTTTTATCCCAACGGGTGCTGAGCAGAACTGCAGCTGCCAAGGCTTCGAGCATGGGGGCTCTACCCGGTATTTTTCTATAGCCATGCCTGCCTAAGGAAGCACCGGAAGTATCCATAAAAACCGTGGCTTTATCTTCCTTCCAATATAAATGTATAACGGCACCTTCTAAGGCTGACCCGGTATTGGGCCGCTTACCGGATAACTTTCTGCACCGATCTACCCAGGCATCTTTTACCCGCAAAGCTGGAAATAGATTATTGTTGATGCTTGGATGGGATACCTGCGCTGTTACCGAAAAATAAGTATCGGGCAACAAAAAATTTTCCCAGGGAAACCTAACCAGGGTTTCATAAATATCATCGGGATGATTGCATATAAAATCATGCAGTTCAAACAATACCTGACTGGCCGAACGCAGATGTACATTTAAACGGATACAATCGCGTAAACTCCCCTGCAAGCGAACACCTGTGGTAAATGCAGTACTATTGGTAAAGCCGAGGGCCTGCACTTCTTGTAATAAGGCAGGCGACAACCATTTATGGCAGGTGATTAGAATATTTCCTTGGCTCGTAAAGCTAAACATGAACCGCAAACATACACAAATTCAAGAGGGACGGCACAAGAAATTCAATCATCCAATAATCGGGCAATAAAATGAACAACAGCAAGCACAATTATAGTACGCTGCGCCATTTCAGATGAGCACTCTTACTGTTGCGGTGAATCTTCCATAAATCAATTACTCCAAAACGGGCAGGAGCTGCAGGATTAACAGATGCGGGTTCAGCAAGGGTTTCTTTTACTTCTGTAGTAAGGGTGTTCAGGGTATTGGCATCTACGTGCGCAATAGAAGGCATATTGGTATTTTTCATATCAATGATTTTAATACGTTTAAAAATAAAAAAGCGTCCGGAAAAACTGTCAATCGTTGGGGAAGTACTTCGCTAAAAATATCCGGAGCAACTGCGCTATGGCAAACGCGCTTTCGGGTGCAAAGGTACTACAAATAAATTGTACGTAAGATTCAATTATGTAAAAGCACTGTTAATAAACCTGAAAATTATAGGAATATTAACCTAACTCTACATCCGGCTTAGATTCATCAGACAATGCCACTTTTCCGCGGTTCTTGCGAACTACCCTCGAAAAGAGGGATATTTCTTGATCGAAAAGGAAGCGGAGAAACAAGGCAGTCCAAGAGTGATGACTTTCTAATGTATCATAAAAACTAGGAGCCGTTTTTTTGATATCGGGAAGCCGATTCCAGGGAACAGAAGGAAAATCGTGGTGTTCGTTATGATACCCCACATTAAAGGCAACTCCATTCAGTATTCCATAATAACTATAGGTTTCCTGCTCGCCGCGAGTTAAGTAATGTTCTTGAATCCAGCGGGCACCTAATGGATGTAATCCAACAGAGAAAAAGAAACTGGTAATCATATATACCAAAGATTGTGCACTCAGAAAATAGGCAATCGCAGAAATAGAAACAATTTGCACAACCCAGTTGAGGGCAACCCATTTATCGAAGGGACTGATTTCGCGTAACCGAGTTAAACGAAATACCTGAAATATGGGATAAAATAGCAGCCAGATTACTTTTCCAATAAAATAGTTGTTGATTAATTTGGCTTCCCAGTAATTGGGTAAATCACCATCTAATTCATGCACACCCTGAAAAGAATGGTGCTTCAGGTGATAGGTTTCAAATGAAACGGAACTGGGAAAAATAAGGGGGATATTGGCAATAATACCGGCAATTTTATTGGCGGAGCGATTTTTGAATATTAATTTATGCGCACACTCATGTATCAGCACAAAAAGGGCATGATCGGCAAATGCCCCTAACAAATAGGCTGCAATAAATACCCACCACCAAGATTGGCCAGACAATAAAACAGCCATGCCAACCTGAAACCCTACCACCCCCAAAATAGCTACAAATGAATAGGGATTTTTCCCAATCAACTGACGCATTTCGGGATGCTGCTTCAACATCTCCCGGGTTCTACCTCTATGCGGTTCAGGGGTTTCCACGTGCACAAAATCCTGCTTAAACATGCTGATATCTTTTATACAAATATATATCATTCGAAACAGATACCCGATTTTAGAAAAGCAATTGCCGATAGAATTCAACAAATTGATACAAATTGTTCGAGGTGTTTAAGTAATTTTAGAATCCTGTATCTATCATTGAACACAATCGTTAACTGATGAAACCCATTACCACTGCCTTACTTTCTTTTGGTATGTCGGGCAAATTATTCCAAGCCCCGTTTTTACATGGCCATCCCGGATTTTCATTAACCGCTGTATGGGAAAGAACCCAAG